>NZ_JBIPCR010000022.1:0-114338 GCF_044007335.1 Flavobacterium sp. FlaQc-48
AACATTAGCTACAGGTGCAACAAAAAAATGGTACAACGCCAATACAGGCGGAACAGCTTATGCAGGAACCGAGTTATTAACTACGGGAACTTATTATGTAAGCCAGACCACGACTGGTTGTGAGAGTGCCAGAACTTCGGTTTCAGTGACGGTAAATCCAACACCGGCAGCTCCAACCGCTTCGGCGCAGACTTTTTGTTCGGTTGAAGGCAAAACAGTAAATGATTTAGCGGTAACATTAGCTACAGGTGCAACAAAAAAATGGTACAACACCAATACAGGCGGAACAGCTTATGCAGGAACCGAGTTATTAACTACGGGAACTTATTATGTAAGCCAGACCACGACTGGTTGTGAGAGTGCCAGAACTTCGGTTTCAGTGACGATAAATCCAACACCCGCAGCTCCAGTCGCTTCGGCGCAGACATTCTGTTCGGTTGAAGGCAAAACAGTAAATGATTTAGCGGTAACATTAGCTACAGGTGCAACAAAAAAATGGTACAACGCCAATACAGGCGGAACAGCTTATGCAGGAACCGAGTTATTAACTACGGGAACTTATTATGTAAGCCAGACCACGACTGGTTGTGAGAGTACAAGAACTTCGGTTTCAGTGACGGTAAATCCAACACCAGCAGCTCCAACCGCTTTGGCGCAGACTTTCTGTTCAGTTGAAGGCAAAACAGTAAACGATTTAGCGGTAACATTAGCTACAGGTGCAACAAAAAAATGGTACAACACCAATACAGGCGGAACAGCTTATGCAGGAACCGAGTTATTGGCAACGGGAACTTATTATGTAAGCCAGACCACGACTGGTTGTGAGAGTGCCAGAACTTTGGTTTCAGTGACGGTAAATCCAACACCCGCAGCTCCAGCCGCTTCGGCGCAGACTTTTTGTTCAGTTGAAGGCAAAACAGTAAATGATTTAGCGGTAACATTAGCTACAGGTGCAACAAAAAAATGGTACAACACCAATACAGGCGGAACAGCTTATGCAGGAACCGAGTTATTAACTACTGGAACTTATTATGTAAGCCAGACCACGACTGGTTGTGAGAGTACAAGAACTTCGGTTTCAGTGACGATCGATACAACTCCATCTCAACCTCTATTGAGCTCTATAACGCAACAGACATGTTCAACAGCAACAGGTAGCTTTACGATTTTAAATTATGACGCAAGTTATACTTACATAGTAAGCCCCTCAACAGGAGTTACTCAAACAGGAAATATCATAAAAGCTCCGGTAGGTAGCTATACAATAATTGCAAAAATTAATAGTTGTGAATCTTCAAGCGCAAGTGCCGTTATTGATTCTAAAATTTGTGCCAATGAAGATAAAAACTTTGGAACACAAGTATCGGGAACTACAGTAACATCCGTTGGAAATGTAACGACAAACGATACCCTGAATGGACAATTTGTAACATCGGCAAACACCAATGTAACGCCAAAAACAACAGGACCTTTAAGTGTTGATGCCGATGGCGGATTAACCTTAGCAGCCAATACACCATCAGGAACTTATAGTATTGATTATACGATCTGTGAAGAAGGATCGGCTACAAATTGTTCAACAGCAACCGCTACTGTGGTGGTTGGAAACATACTTGTTGCCAATGAAGATAAAAACTTTGGAGAACAAGTATCGGGAACTACGGTAACATCCGTTGGAAATGTAACGACAAACGATACCCTGAATGGAGAATTTGTAACATCAGCAAACACCAATGTAACGCCAAAAACAACAGGACCTTTAAGTGTTGATGCCGATGGCGGATTAACCTTAGCAGCGAATACACCCTCAGGAACTTATAGTATTGATTATACGATCTGTGAAGAAGGAGCGGCTACAAATTGTTCAACAGCAACCGCTACGGTGGTGGTTGGAAACATACTTGTTGCCAATGAAGATAAAAACTTTGGAACACAAGCATCGGGAACTAGTATAGTTTCCGTTGGAAATGTAACGACAAACGATACCTTAAACGGACAATTTGTAACATCGGCAAACACCAATGTAACGCCAAAAACAACAGGACCTTTAAGTGTTGATGCCGATGGCGGATTAACCTTAGCAGCCAATACACCCTCAGGAACTTATAGTATTGATTATACGATCTGTGAAGAAGGAGCGGCTACAAATTGTTCAACAGCAACCGCTACTGTGGTGGTTGGAAACATACTTGTTGCCAATGAAGATAAAAACTTTGGAACACAAGTATCGGGAACTACAGTAACATCCGTTGGAAATGTAACGACAAACGATACCCTGAACGGAGAATTTGTAACATCGGCAAACACCAATGTAACGCCAAAAACAACAGGCCCGTTAAGTGTTGATGCCAATGGAGGATTAACCTTAGCAGCCAATACACCCTCAGGAACTTATAGTATTGATTATACGATCTGTGAAGAAGGATCGGCTACAAATTGTTCAACAGCAACCGCTACTGTGGTGGTTGGAAACATACTTGTTGCCAATGAAGATAAAAACTTTGGAACACAAACATCGGGAACTAGTATAGTTTCCGTTGGAAATGTAACAACAAACGATACCTTAAACGGACAATTTGTAACATCAGCTAACACCAATGTAACGCCAAAAACAACAGGCCCATTAAGTATTGATGCCAATGGCGGATTAACCTTAGCAGCCAATACACCATCAGGAACTTATAGTATTGATTATACGATCTGTGAAGAAGGAGCAGGAACAAATTGTTCAACAGCAACCGCTACGGTGGTGGTTGGAAACATACTTGTTGCCAATGAAGATAAAAACTTTGGAACACAAGTATCGGGAACTACAGTAACATCCGTTGGAAATGTAACGACAAACGATACCTTAAACGGACAATTTGTAACATCGGCAAACACCAATGTAACGCCAAAAACAACAGGACCTTTAAGTGTTGATGCCGATGGCGGATTAACCTTAGCGGCTAATACACCATCAGGAACTTATAGTATTGATTATACGATCTGTGAAGAAGGAGCAGGAACAAATTGTTCAACAGCAACCGCTACGGTAGTAGTTGGAAATGGTGTACTAAATGCAGTACCAGTAACGACACTTCCTATAAATGGCAGTATTGGAGGTACTACAGTTTCAATAATCAACGGTACTCTAAATGGTACTCCTGTAGTGATCAGTAATAATCCGGGAGGAGTTGTCCTGACGCCTGTAAATGTTCCAACAGGATTAATTTTAAATGCAAATGGAACGATAACAGTAAATGCTGGTACTCCAATAGGACTTTATGAAGTTGAGTATAGAATTTGTGAATATCTAAATCCGGCAAATTGTGTTACTGTGAAAAGTTATGTTCCGGTAACAGGCGCTACTTTACAAGCGAATAATGATAATGCAGGAACGGTAAATAGCACCAAAGGAGAGCATTCGACAACGAATATATTTAATAATGATACACTAAACGGATCTGTTCTTAATCCGAAAGATGTTGTTTTAACTACTACAGTTGCAAATCCTAATTTGATTTTAAAAGCTGATGGAACAATTGAAGTAAAACCGGGAACGCTTTCCGGTAGTTATGAATTGACATACCAAATCTGTGAAGCGTTAAATCCAGGTAACTGCAGTCAGGCAGTAGTAAAAATTTCAGTAGTAAATATTGAAGATCCGGCACCACCTGTAACACCAAAATCAAAAATGGTTCTGACAAACGATCAGGGAGTAAGTGTTGATGGTATAAATGGTTCACTTGAATTTATAAATGTTTTAGGTAATGATTTATTAAACGGATATCCAATTAAAGCGGCAGATATTGTAATTACAAATACGCCAAAGAGCCCTTATTTCGAATTTAATGCTGATGGAACCGTAAATGTAAGGCCCAACACACCAGGTGGAACTTATGTCTTGACGTATCAGGTTTGCGAGAAAGCAGATCTGTCAAATTGTAACACAGCTACATTAACTGTTTTTGTAGAATTCCCGGCTATTGCAGTAATTAAAACAGCAGTTTCTAATGATGAAAATGGTAACGGATATGCAAATGCAGGTGAAACAATTACCTATAAATTTAAAGTAACCAACACAGGGAATGTTCCGTTAAGCGGAGTAATGATTTCTGATCCTTTGCCGGGAGTTGTGGTTTTGGGACAACCCATTGATTTGGATGTAAACGAATCTGATGAAAATAATTTTACAGCCATTTATAAAATTACACAAAGTGATATTAACAAAGGAAGTGTAAGCAATCAGGCAAAAGTAAAAGGAACGAGTTTGAGAGGAGTTACGGTTGAAGACATGTCAGATGATGAAAACAATACCGAAGACAAACCCACAGTTTTACCTTTAAGTGGTTGTGTCATCAAAGTTTTCAATGCCTTCTCACCAAATGGAGATAGTAAAAACAGCAGATTTTATATTCAGGGATTAGAATGTTATCCTGATAATACAGTAGAAATATACAACCGTTGGGGCGTTCTGGTCTATGATATTGATAAATATAATAACGAAGATCGTGCTTTTAAAGGTTTCTCTGAAGGACGTACAACAGTAAAACAATCAGATGGATTACCGGTAGGGACTTATTTCTATATCTTAAAATACAAAGACAGCGAGTCAAATCCGCATGAACTTTCAGGTTATTTATATATCAACAAATAAAAAAATATACGCGGCCTGGTGTTTACCGGGTCGCTTTTTAAAAGCCTTTTGAAATGAAAAAGATAGTTTTAATGTTCATGTTTTTTTCGGTAGTGTGTTCCGCGCAACAAGATTCTCAATTCACACAATATATGTATAATACCATTACGATAAATCCTGCTTATGCCGGTTCTCGTGGTGCATTAAGTGTTTTTGGATTATATCGTACACAATGGGTAGGACTTGACGGTGCGCCTGAAACCAGTACCTTTTCGGTAAATACCCCATTAAGCAACAGTAATTTAGGATTAGGAGTTTCCTTAGTAAACGACAAGATTGGCCCAACCAACGAAAATACATTATCTGCCGATTTATCTTATACCGTTCCAACTTCTGAAACCTTTAAACTTTCATTTGGAATAAAAGCTACAGCCAATCTTTTTAATCTCGATGTAAATAAATTAAGTTTTGAAGATCAGGATGATCCACAGTTTCAAAATTTAAATAACAGAATTACACCAAACGTAGGAGCAGGGGTGTATTGGCATTCAGATAAAGCCTATTTAGGATTATCGGTGCCCAATTTTATCGAAACCAATCGATATAATGATGACGATACTGCCATTTTCAAGGACAAAATAAACTACTATTTCATGGCAGGTTATGTTTTTGATGTTAATTATTACGTCAAATTCAAACCGGCAGTATTAACCAAAATGGTACAAGGTGCTCCTTTGCAGGTTGATGTTTCAGGAAACTTCATGTTTAATGATAAATTTGTATTGGGTCTTGCTTATCGCTGGAGTGCGTCTGTAAGTGCAATGGCTGGTTTTCAGGTAACAGATGGTTTATATGTAGGATACGGTTATGATCATGAAACAACCAATTTAAGAAGATACAACTCAGGATCTCACGAGATTTTCTTACGCTTTGAGTTTTTTAATAATTATAACAAAATTACATCACCAAGATTTTTCTAAAACAGCCCCATGAAATCCAAAAATCTAACTTACACCGCCTTATTTTTATTATTTGTTTGTAATGCTATTGCCCAGACTACAACGATCAGCCATGCTAATGATCTGTATGAAAAATATGCTTATGTTGAGGCTATAAAACTGTACGAAAGCGAAGCCAATAAAGGTTACAAAGACGAGAAAATGTTTCAGCGTCTTGGTAATTCATACTATTTTAATGGTGAACTGGTCCAGGCCTTAAAATGGTACGACGAATTGTTTGCAATCAATGACCAGCAAGAGCCAGAATATTTATACAGATATTCTCAATGTCTAAAATCAGTTGGAAATTATGCTAAAGCAGATGCCAATCTTGAAAAATTCAATCAAAAAGTAACTACTGATAAAAGAGGCGTTTTGTTTGAAAACAATAGAAATTACTTAGACGAAATAAAATTTAATTCAGGACGATTCGAAATTGCCGATGCCGGAATTAACTCTAATTATTCCGATTATGGAAGTACCATTTTTGAAAACAAATTAGTTTTTACATCTGCACGTGATACAGGAGGCGTTGCCAGAAAAAACTTCAGATGGACCAATAAATCTTTTACCAATCTGTATACCGCAGAATTAATGTCGGATGGGAGCATGGGAAAACCTAAACGCTTTCAGAAAAAAGTAAATACCAAATTCAATGAGTCAACTCCCGTTTTTACAAAAGATGGGAGAACCATGTACTTTACCCGAAATAATTTTCTGGACGGAAAAAGAGGAAGAGACGAACACAAGACCACTTTATTAAAATTATACAAAGCCAGTTTTATTGATGGTGAATGGAAGAATATTGAAGAACTTCCGTTTAATAGCGATCAATATAGTGTGGCTCATCCGGCATTAAGTACAGACGAGAAAATATTGTACTTTGCATCAGATATGCCAGGAACGTTAGGACAATCTGATTTGTTTAAAGTTGCCGTAAATAATGACGGGACTTTTGGAAAACCTGAAAATCTTGGAGTTTCGGTTAATACCGAAGGAAGAGAAACTTTTCCGTTTATTTCAGAAGAGAATGAACTTTATTTTGCAACCGATGGAAGACCCGGATTAGGCGGACTTGATATTTTTGTAACCAAAATAAATAATGACGGAACTTTTGATGAAGTACAGAATATTGGCGAACCGGTAAACAGCAAAAAAGACGATTTTGCCTTTATCTTAAATAGTAAAAACAGAAACGGATTTTTCTCTTCGAACAGAGACAATGGCCAGGGATTAGACGATGTTTACCGATTTAGAGAAACCCGAAGATTAATTTGCGAACAGGAATTAACAGGAACAGTTACAGATTCAGAAACAAAACAAATCCTTTCGAATGTAACCTTAATATTATTTGATGAAAACCGACAAAATGCACAGCAGGTTGTTTCGGATCAAAACGGGAACTATGTTTTTTCAAAAGTAAAATGTGGCAAAAAATACTTCATAAAGACATCAAAAAGCGATTATGAAATAAAGGAAATTCCATTGACCATTAAAAAAGAAAATGGAAAAACAATCTTGCCAGTTTCATTAGAAAAAACACCATTACCTTTAGTAGCTAAAACGATAATGATTAAAACAGTATCGGTTAAATCCGTAACAATGAAACCTATTGCAGTGGGAACAGATCTGGCAAAAGTACTTCATATTCCGATGAACTTTTTTGATTTAGGAAAAGCAACCATCAGAAAATCATCAGAACCTCAATTGCAGAAAATTGTCAACGTATTAAAACAATATCCAACCTTAACACTAGACATCCGTTCCCATACAGACAGCCGACAATCTGCTTCAAATAACATGATTTTGTCTGAAAAACGAGCACAATCGACCAAGAACTGGTTAGTAAGCAAAGGAATCGATGGCAATCGATTAAAAGCAAAAGGATTTGGAGAAACACAACTCGTAAATAAATGCGCCGATGGTGTAAAATGTACTGAAAACGAACATCAACAAAACCGACGAAGCGAGTTTATTATTACGTATTTGTAATTCAAGAATATAATTTGAAAGACCTTTCTAAACTTTAGTAAAGGTCTTTTTTTATTTCAAATAAATAAACAAAGTAACCACAAAGCATGTCATCCTGATGAAGGAAGGATCACACAAGCAGCTCGACAAAGCAAATTCAATAACGATACTTTAGTATGTCATAATTCATCTGAAGGAAACATATCTACCACCATTTCTAAAATAAGCGCCACATTTAGGGGTGAATTTTTAATTGTATTAGAGGTTTTATGGGCTTCCTGATCTGGCGCCACAATGCATAATTTTAGAGTTTCTGTAATAAATACAACCAAGCTCACAATAATTTACAACCTTAATTTGAGCCCCGTGATTCCCTTTTTTATCAGTGCTTAAAGTGTTGAAATACCGACCAGCTAATTCTCTTAAGTAATCTAAGTTTTTAATTTCATGTGTTTCCATAATGGGATATTTTTTAGCATTTGTAGTATTATTTTTTTACACCGTTTTGATATAAGGACTATTCAACGAATTGAAAAAGGGAAACAGAATATTACCATTAGTTTGCTTTTTTCAATAGCTGATTCGTTGAAAATAGAATCAAGTGCCTTGGTACATAAAATGTTTTCTGAAAAAATATAATAAATCAATTTCTACCGGATTAAAATTATTCTCCATCTCTACAGGATATTATTCTAAGGTTTCATGATTCTTTATTTCTACTACTAAGTGAGTTTCTACAGATACTTAATTTTTACGAAAACCCATTAGGGTTAACGGTCGGTAGCCTCAAAAGAATATAGATCTGTAAACTAATTCTAAATTTTTCATTTCATAATAAATCTAAAACCTTCAAAAAAAGCTGCATTTTCTGCAAAAAAGTCTTAAAATTCATTCATTTTTTTGAACTAATATTTTTAAAACACGGGATATTGGTTATTATATTTAAAATGAATTAGTTAAGTCTTAAAAAATCGATTTCGTTGTTTTTTATATTCATTTTTTTCTAACTTTATAGATCTAAAATTTTTCAGATATGACTGTAAATCAAATACTAAACGCAAAAGGGAAAAATGTTTATTCAGTGCTCTCAACAACAACGGTTTATGAAGCCTTAAAAGTAATGGGAGAAAAAAACATAGGAGCAATTCTTGTTATTGATGACAACGATTTAAAAGGAATATTGTCTGAAAGGGATTATGCCAGAAAAATTGTTTTGAAGGACAAATCTTCAAAAGAAACTTTTGTACATGAAATTATGGAAAGCAATGTTTTTTCGGTAAAACTCTCCAATAACATCGAAGATTGCATGGAACTCATGAGTACAAAAAGAATTAGACATTTGCCAGTTCTGGAAGACGGCACTGTAGTAGGAATAATTTCGATTAGCGATGTTGTGAAGGCAATTATAGAAATTCAAAAAGACACTATAAATCATTTAAACTCTTATATTTCTCAATAAAAGAAAATCAAAAAATAAGCTTTACAAAATAGTCCAAACAATATGTGGACTATTTTTTTTGGATGTAATAAACGTTATTTTGATAAAAGAAAATAATAAAAAGACGCCATTTTAAACCAAGACTTATATCTTTGTAAGCTAGAATAAAAGCTAAATATAATGAACAAAGAGAGTAAAAGAAGAGAAGCGTTACTGTACCATTCAGAACCAACTCCAGGAAAAATTCAGGTAGTTCCAACAAAAAAATACGCAACCCAAAGAGACTTGTCTTTGGCTTATTCGCCAGGTGTTGCAGAGCCATGTTTAGAAATTGCAGCAAACGTAGATGACGTTTACAAATATACTGCAAAAGGAAATTTAGTAGCCGTGATCTCAAACGGTACAGCTGTATTAGGACTTGGTGATATTGGTCCGGAAGCTTCTAAACCAGTGATGGAAGGAAAAGGTTTATTATTTAAAATATTCTCTGATATTGACGTTTTTGATATTGAAATCGGAACAAAAGATATTGAAGAATTTATTCAGACCGTAAAAAATATTGCTCCCACTTTTGGAGGAATAAATTTAGAAGATATTAAAGCGCCGGAATCTTTTGAAATCGAAAGAAGACTGGTTGAAGAATTAGATATTCCTGTAATGCACGATGATCAGCATGGTACTGCAATTATTTCTTCGGCAGCTTTAATCAACGCATTAGAATTAGCAGGAAAAAAAGCAGAAGATGTAAAAGTGGTAGTTTCCGGTGCAGGATCTGCTGCGATAGCTTGTACGGATTTATATGTTTTATTAGGCGTAAAAGTAGAGAACATCTTAATGTTTAATAGTAAAGGACTTTTAACAAAAGACAACCCTTCGCTATCAGAATTGCAATTAAAATATGCTGTCAACGGTCCTAAAATTGAATTAGCAGATGCTGTAAAAGGTGCTGATGTTTTCATCGGATTATCTTCAGGAGATATTCTTTCGCCTGAAATGTTGTTGACAATGAAAGATAGCCCGATTGTTTTTGCTATGGCAAATCCAAACCCGGAAATCGATTATAACTTAGCTACAGAAACTCGTAAAGATGTTATTATGGCTACAGGACGTTCAGACTTTCCTAATCAGGTAAATAATGTTTTAGGTTTTCCATATATATTTAGAGGAGCATTAGACGTAAGAGCTACAAAAATTAACGAAGCCATGAAAATGGCCGCTGTAAAAGCATTAGCCATCTTAGCAAAGGAACCAGTTCCGGAGCAGGTAAATGTAGCTTACGGAGCAACAAAGTTAGGTTTTGGAAGAGATTATATTATTCCTAAGCCATTCGATCCAAGATTGATTACAATTGTAGCACCAGCTGTTGCAAAAGCTGCAATGGATTCCGGAGTTGCTAAAAATCCTATTACAGACTGGGCAGCTTATGAAGATGTGCTTCGTGAACGTATGGGTAATGACAATAAAATGGTGCGTTTGATTACCAACCGTGCTAAAATGGACCCGAAACGAATTGTTTTTGCCGAGGCAGATCAATTAAATGTCTTAAAAGCAGCGCAAATTGTCCATGAAGACGGAATTGGTTTTCCAATTTTATTAGGAAATAAAGAAGTGATCTTAGAGCTTAAAGCTGAATTAGGTTTTGATGCTGAACTTGAAATCATTGATCCTAAAACAAACGAAGAAGAAGCAAGAAGAAACAGATTTGCTACATCATACTGGGAAACAAGAGAAAGAAGAGGGGTTTCATTACTTGATTCGCAAAAATTCATGCGCGAAAGAAACTATTTTGCCGCAATGATGGTGAACGAAGGCGAAGCAGATGCTTTGGTTACCGGTCATACAAGAAGTTACCCAAGTGTGGTAAAACCAATGTTGCAATTAATTGATAAAGCACCCGGAGCTTCGCTTGTGGCAACAGCAAATATGATGTTGACTTCCCGTGGTCCAATGTTTTTATCAGATACAGCAATCAATATAAATCCGTCTGCTGAAGATTTGGTTAATATTGCCATTATGACAGCAAAGACAGCAAAAATGTTTGGTGTTGAACCTGTTATTGCAATGGTTTCATTCTCTAACTTTGGTTCTTCAACAAGTCCTGGTGCTTCAAAAGTAAGAGAAGCAGTAGCTTATTTACACAAAAATCATCCTGAATTAATTGTTGATGGAGAAATCCAGGCAGATTTTGCCTTAAATCAGGAGATGCTTGCAGAGAAATTTCCGTTCTCTAAATTAGCAGGCAAAAAAGTAAATACATTAATTTTTCCTAACCTGGAATCAGCGAATATTACTTATAAATTATTAAAAGAATTGTATAAAGTAAATTCTATAGGCCCAATCATGATGGGAATGGGTAAACCAGTTCACATTTTTCAATTAGGCGCAAGCGTTGAAGAGATGGTTAATATGGCTGCAATCGCAGTAATTGACGCTCAGGAAAAAGAAAATAAAAAAAATAAATTAGCGAAATAGTATAGATAATAAGGATCAAATAATATTGTCTTATTTTTATTGCATTTTTATTATATTTGACCCTAATAAATTATACTATGATAGCACACTTGCAAGGGAAATTAGTGGAGAAGAATCCAACAGACGTCATAATTGATTGTGGAGGAGTTGGATATCAGGTAAATATATCTTTACATACCTTTTCATTAATTCCCAATGCTGAAAATATAAAACTGTATACGCATCTTCTAATCAAGGAAGATGCGCATACTTTATTTGGTTTTGCAGAAAAATCAGAGCGCGAAATATTCAGAATGTTATTATCTGTTTCGGGGATTGGAGCCAATATTGCCAGAACAATGTTATCTTCTATAGAACCAAGACAAATTATTAACGCAATCGCATCCGGAGATGTTGGAGTTATACAGTCTATAAAAGGAATTGGAAACAAAACAGCACAACGAGTTATACTCGATTTAAAAGAAAAAGTGTTAAAGTTGTATGATTTGGATGAAGTTTCTGTAGTTCAAAACAATACAAATCGAGATGAAGCGTTATCTGCTTTGGAAGTTTTAGGTTTTGTTAGAAAAACTTCAGAAAAAGTAGTAGAGAAGATTGTCAAAGAAGATCCGGAAGCTACTGTAGAAACCATTATCAAGAAAGCTTTAAAGAGCCTATAAACTCAATTTATATAAACGAATTGTATGCGTAAAATTTGTATTTTTTTACTGTTTTTATTATGCGGTAATGTTTTGCGTGCGCAAGTAAATCCAGCAGTTCAAGATACAACTAAAACACAGTTCTCTGTTGGTAAAGTAGAATTACAAAATCCACCAAGCATACTTTCGGCTTATAAATACGATCCTATTACAGATCGATATATTTACACCAGTTCAGTCGACGGCTTTAATATCAATTACCCTATTGTCTTAACTCCCAAAGAGTACGAAGATTTAGTTTTGAAAGAATCCAGAAGAGATTATTTCAGAAAAAAAGTAGATGCAATTGATGGTAAAAAGGCAGGAAGTGAAGAGGCTAAAAAAAATCTATTACCTCGGTATTATATCAATTCAGGATTTTTTGAAAGCATTTTTGGTAGTAATACCATCGATGTAAAACCCACAGGGTCAGTAGAGATGGACTTAGGTGTGCGCTATACCAAACAAGATAATCCTTCTTTCTCACCAAGAAACAGGTCAAGTATGACTTTTGACTTTGATCAGCGAATCAGTATGAGTTTAATGGGTAAAGTAGGAACCAGATTAGAGGTTAATGCCAATTATGATACCCAATCTACTTTTGCTTTTCAGAACTTATTCAAACTGGCTTATACACCCTCAGAAGATGATATTGTTCAAAAAGTAGAAGTTGGTAACGTTAGTATGCCATTGAACAGTACCCTTATTCGGGGAGCTCAGAGTTTGTTTGGGGTTAAAACCGTTTTGCAATTTGGTAAGACAACAGTTACAGGTGTTTTCTCAGAACAAAAGTCACAAACCAAGAGTATAGTTGCAGAAGGTGGCGGAACAGTTCAGAACTTTGATTTGTATGCTTTAGATTACGATAATGACAGACACTTTTTCCTGTCGCAATACTTTAGAAATAAATACGACGCTTCTTTAAAAAATTATCCGCTTATTGATAGCCGTGTTCAGGTTACAAGATTAGAGGTTTGGGTAACAAACAAACAAAATCGTGTAACGACAAACAATAATAACTTAAGAAATATTATTGCTCTTCAGGATTTAGGGGAAGGACAAATTACAGGTGTTCCGGATAATCAGGTAGTAGTAATAAGTTCTCCAACAGGTTTTTTCAATAATCCGGCTGATACACCTACAGATAACAATAATAATAAATACGATCCGGCTACAATTGGTCAGGCGGGTGCTTATTTAAACTCCAATATTAGAGAAATTGTAACAGCAAAGTCGGGATTCAATAATGCGAATACCAGCGAAGGAACCGATTTTTCTGTACTTGAAAATGCCAGAAAATTAACGGCAAACGAATATACCTTCAATGCACAATTAGGATATATCTCTTTGCAGCAACGTCTGGCAAATGATGAGATTTTGGCAGTAGCTTTCGAATATACAGTGGGAGGAAAAGTATACCAGGTTGGGGAATTTGGTAGTGATGGTGTTGATGCAACTGTAGTAACCGGAAACAATAATGCTAATCAGGCTATTATTACGCAAAGTTTAGTTTTAAAAATGCTGAAAAGCAATTTAACAAACGTTCAGAATCCGGTTTGGAATCTGATGATGAAAAACGTGTATCAAATACCTCAGGCCTATCAAATCAAACAAGACGATTTTAGGTTAAATATACTTTACACAGATCCTTCGCCAATAAATTATATTACTCCGGTTACAGGAACAACCTTTCCTGCAAATCCAACTGCTGATAATAAAGTAGACCAGACTCCATTGCTAAATGTCTTTAATTTAGACAGGTTGAATTACAATAATGATCCTCAGGCTGGTGGAGATGGTTTCTTTGATTATATTCCCGGTGTAACAGTAGACGTTCAGAACGGGCGCATTATTTTTACCACAAAAGAGCCTTTTGGAGAGCTTTTGTTTAAAAAGCTGCAAAATACAGGTTCAGGCGAAAATTACGACGATCCAAACTCATACAATGCGAACCAACAAAAATATGTGTTTAGAAACATGTATCGAAATACTCAGTCGGGAGCTTTACAGGATAGTGATAAAAATAAATTCTTATTAAGAGGAAAGTATAAATCATCAGGAAGCAGCGGTATTCCAATTGGGGCATTTAACGTTCCTCAGGGTTCTGTTGTTGTAATGGCAGCCGGACGAAGGCTGGTAGAAGGTATTGATTATAGTGTCGATTATCAATTAGGAAGAGTTCAGATTCTGGATCCTTCACTTCAGGCATCCAATACACCAATTGAAGTTTCCTTAGAAAACAATTCGATATTCGGACAACAAACCCGAAGATTTATGGGGTTCAATATCGAACACAAAATTTCAGATAAGTTTGTTATTGGAGGAACCTATTTAAAAATGACAGAAAAACCATTTACTCAAAAATCGAGTTATGGACAAGAATCTGTAAATAACACTATTTTTGGATTTAATGGAAACTACTCTACCGAAGTTCCTTTCTTTACCCGATTAGTGAACAAATTGCCAAACATAGATACAGATGTTCCTTCTAATCTTTCTATACGCGGAGAAGTAGCATTCTTAAAACCGGATGCGCCCAAAGCAAGTGATTTTGAAGGAGAAGCAACCATTTATGTAGACGATTTTGAAGGTTCGCAATCTACAATCGATATGCGATCAGCTTATGCCTGGAGTCTGGCCTCAACACCATTCTTAAACTCAATAAACGATAATACATTTAATGCTAATTCTAATACATTAGAATACGGTTATAAACGTGCAAAATTGGCCTGGTATACCATTGATCCAATTTTTTATGCCTCAAAACCATCAGGGATATCAAATGATGATTTGTCTTTAAATACCACCAGAAGAATCTACAGTAAAGAATTGTATCCAAACACTGATATTGCACAAGGGCAAATTCAGGTGGTTAATACATTAGATTTGAGTTATTATCCGTCAGACAGAGGGCCATACAATAATAATCCAAATTTTAGCACAAATCCCGCAAACTCTAATTTTGGAGGAATTATGCGCGCTTTAAACTCGACCAATTTTGAGCAGGGAAATGTAGAGTATATACAATTTTGGGTGATGGACCCGTATGTTGGAAACGGAGAAGCTCCGATCAACAATACCGGAAAAATATATTTCAACTTAGGTGAAATTTCTGAAGATGTATTAAAAGACGGAAGAAAACAATATGAAAACGGATTAGGTCCGGATCAGATTATGGTGAATCCGCAACCACTTTGGGGAGATGTTCCTGCATCACAATCTCTAATCTATGCTTTTGATACCAATGCTGATAATCGTAAAAATCAGGACGTTGGTTTAGACGGTTTGCCAAGTTCTAAAGAAGGTTCAGTATACACGAATTATGCAGGAGAAGCAGATCCTGCCGCGGATGATTATAAATATTACCTGAATACAGACGGAGGAGTACTGGACCGTTATAAAAATTACAATGGTACAGAAAATAACTCTGCCGTAAGTATAGACGATCCTAATCGTGGTTCAACAACATTACCGGATGTAGAAGATATTAATCGTGACAATACAATGAATACGATTAATGCTTATTATGAATACAGTATCGATGTAAAACCAGGCATGCAGGTTGGACAAAACTATATCACGGATATTCGTGAAGTTAGTAATGTCGAACTGCCAAACGGATCCACAACAACAGCAAGATGGATTCAGTTTAAAATTCCGGTTGCTCAGCCTCAAAACACAATTGGGAACATTACTGATTTTAGGTCTATTCGGTTCATGAGGATGTTTATGACCGGATTTAACAATCAAATGACTGTTCGTTTTGGAGCTTTAGATTTAGTAAGAGGGGAATGGAGAAGATATACGGGTACGCTGGATGCAAATGACACGAATCCGGATGATGACGGAACTGAATTTGATGTTGCTGCTGTAAATATTCAGGAAAATGGGACCAAATGTCCGGTGAACTATGTAGTTCCGCCGGGTGTTCAAAGAGAGCAATTGTATAATAACAATACGATTATCAATCAAAACGAACAAGCGTTAGCATTAAGGGTTGGAGGAACAGGTTTGCAATACCAGGATTCAAGAGGAGTTTTTAAAAGTGTGAGTGTTGATATGCGTCAGTACAAAAAACTAAAAATGTTTTTACACGCAGAATCTTTGCCTGCTGAAAATACATTACTAGATGACGAAATGGTTGGATTCATTCGTTTTGGTAATGATTATACACAAAACTTTTATCAGGTCGAGGTTCCGCTTAAGGTTACCCGAACAGGAGGATCTTGTACCATAAGCCCGGATCAGGTCTGGCTGGAAGAAAACAATATTGATCTGGCACTTGAACTATTGACTAAAATGAAAATTCAGGCGATGAGTATCGATATTAACTCGAGCAAGCGCGATATCAACGGAATTTATTATCCTGATGATGATTTGAGTTTAAGCGGAGGTGATGGAGATGGTAAGTTAAGATTAGGTATAAAAGGAAATCCTAATTTTGGTTTAGTCCGAAATTTAATGGTGGGGGTAAAGAGCAGGGCCGACCATAAAGATATCAAAGGAGAAGTTTGGTTTAATGAACTTCGACTGGCTGATTTAGAAAATAAAGGTGGTATGGCAGCAATATTAAATATTGATACCAATATGGCAGATTTTGCTACCGTATCGGCGACTGGTAGAAAAAGTACGATTGGTTTTGGATCTTTGGAGCAAGGAGCAAACGAAAGGGATCGTGAAGATATTCAGCAATATAATATTGTTACAAATCTTAATTTAGGAAAATTATTGCCTCATAAATGGGGTATCAATTTGCCCTTTAATTATGCTATTGGAGAAGAAGTAATCACTCCGGAATATGATCCGTTTAATCAGGACATAAAACTAAAACAGTTAATAAGCGAAACTACAGATCAGGCAGAAAAAGACAATATTAGAACTCGTGCTGTAGATTATACAAAACGAAGAAGTATCAACTTTATTGGAGTAAGAAAAGACAGGGCGCCAGAACAAAAGCCACATGTTTACGATGTTGAGAACTTAACATTCTCGCAATCCTACAATCAGGTAGAACGTCATGATTATGAGGTAGAAAGCTATGTAGACGAACAATCTAATACCGCTGTAAACTATGCGTATACTTTTCAGCCAAAAGAAGTAGTTCCGTTTAAGCAAACCAAATTCATGAAAAAAAGTGAATATTGGAAACTGCTAAGTGATTTTAACTTTAATTACTTACCATCAAATATTTCTTTTAATACCAATGTTTTAAGACAAAGTAATCGCCAGCAATACAGGCAAGTCGATATACAGGGAATTGGTCTTGATCCTTTGTACAGAAGAAATTTTGCCTTCAATTATCAATACGGCTTTGGATTTAATTTGACAAAATCATTAAAATTAAATTATACGGCGGCATCCAATAATATAGTTCGAAACTTCCTGAACGATGATAATTCGCCAAAAGAAGATTTTAATATCTGGGATGATTATTTTGATATTGGAACCCCAAATCAGCACCTGCAACAGTTGGTGTTGAATTATGATATCCCAATTAATAAAATTCCGGTGCTGAGTTTTGTAAAAGCATCCTATTCTTATACAGCAGATTATAGTTGGCAGCGTTCTTCAACAGCGTTCTCTCAATTTGTAGATGCTAACGGACTTCAATGGGATTTAGGGAATACGATCCAGAATGCCAATTCAAATACGCTTACAACAACTTTCAATATGAATATGTTGTATAAATATTTAGGATTGACACCAGGGTCAAAAACAGCTTCAAAACCTAAACCAGCTGCACCGCCAAAACCGGGAGAGAAAATTGTAAATACCGCTAAACCCGTAACAAGCAGCAACCCGTTTTATGATGGTTTGATTGGAGTTTTGACAAGTGTAAAAAATATTCAGGTAAACTATACTAAAAACAGCGGAACGGTTTTGCCGGGCTTTACACAAGGCGTTGGTTTCTTTGGGACCTCTAAGCCAAGTTTAGGGTTTGTTTTTGGAAGCCAGGACGATATACGTTACGAAGCGGCAAAAAGAGGCTGGCTGACAGACTATCAGGATTTTAACCAAAACTTTACTCAGGTTACAAATAAGCTGCTAAAAGTGACGGCAAATGTTGATTTATTGCCGGACTTAAAAGTTGATTTAACAATGGATCGTTCTTATTCTGAAAATTCATCAGAACAATACAATGTAATCAATGGTGATTATATTGCACAATCGCCATATACTTATGGAATGTTTTCAATTTCAACGGTTTTAATTAAAACGGCATTTTCTACGAGTAGTGAAACCCAGTCAGCAGCATTTGATGATTTTAGAAATAATCGTTTGATTATTGCAGATCGTCTGGCGGCAGATCATTATGGGGCAGGAGCTGCTATACCGAGATATGGAGATGTAAACAATCCGATTCCGGCAGAAACAGATCCTAACTATAAAGTATATGTCGCAAATCAGGGATATCCAATAGGATTTACAAAAAGTAATCAGGCGGTTTTGTTGCCGGCGTTTATGGCTGCTTATACAGGTAGTAATGCTTCAGGCAGTTCAACAGATATTTTTAGAAGTTTTCCTATTCCAAACTGGAGCATAAAATACAATGGATTAATGCGATATAAATATTTTAAAGATAAGTTTAAACGTTTTTCATTGCAGCATAATTATAGGGCATCTTATACCATAAACCAGTTCAGGTCTAATTTTGATTATACTGAAAAACCGGATGGGCAAGATGTGAATACCAATTTCTTTAATAAAACCATCATGTCAAACGTCAATTTGGTAGAGCAGTTTAGTCCGCTTATCCGAGTAGATTTTGAATTAAAAAGCTCTTTGCGTTTGCTTACCGAAATCAAGAAAGACAGAGCGCTATCCATGAGTTTTGATAATAATTTATTGACAGAAGTAAAAGGTATGGAATATGTAGTTGGTTTAGGATATCGCTTTAAAGATGTTATTTTCTCATCGAGACTGGCAGATAATCCTACGGGAATAATCAAAAGTGATATTAACATCAAAGCCGATTTCTCTTTTAGGAATAATCAAACTTTGGTTCGTTACTTAGATTATGATAATAATCAACTGGCGGCAGGACAAAATATCTGGTCGCTTAAACTTACTGCTGATTATGCTTTTAGTAAAAACCTGACAGCGATATTCTATTACGATCATTCGTTTTCAAAAGCAGTAATTTCGACGTCATTTCCTTTAACGAACATTAGATCAGGATTCACACTTCGATATAATTTCGGAAATTAATTTTTAGTTTCTAAACTGTATTTCATTAGAAGATTATTACATTTGTGGCTTAATTATTAAATTATCAATTTTCAAACATACTATTATGAGCATACCAGCAAATTTAAAGTACACAAAAGATCACGAATGGGTTAGCATCGAAGGAGATGTTGCAACTGTAGGAATTACTCATTTTGCACAAAAAGAGTTAGGAGATATCGTGTATGTTGAAGTAGAAACTTTAGATCAGACACTTGATAAAGATGAGGTTTTTGGAACAGTAGAAGCTGTAAAAACCGTATCTGATTTGTTCTTGCCTTTAACAGGAGAAATTATTGCTTTTAATGACAGTCTGGAAAGTGCGCCGGAAACAGTAAATTCTGATCCTTACGGAGCTGGGTGGATGATTAAAATAAAAATCGCAAATACATCAGAAATAGATTCTTTATTATCTGACGAAGCTTATAAAGAACTTATCGGTGCCTAAACAACTGCTCTTGGTCTGGGCCATTATTTGTTCAGGGATTATTACTTATTTCTGCCTGACAGATTCGAGTAATATACCGGCAGTGAGTTTTCCGAGTATAGACAAAATTGTTCATTTTTGTTTTCATTTTGGATTCACTATTTCCTGGATTTTGTTTTTCAAAAAAGAGCTTAAAGGAAAAGCACCGGATGATTATAAAGCCTATTTTATTTCGTTTATATTTTCTGTTTTTTTTGGAATTACAATCGAAATCTTGCAGAGCGTTTTGACTACCACAAGATCAGCAGATGTTACTGATATTCTGGCGAATGCAATTGGCGCTTTGATTGGTGTTTTTACCGCAATAGCCTTTAAAAAACAGATCGATAAAATATAAGAATATAATGACCCACTTCGGTGGGTTTTTTATTGCCGAAAAATCAAGCTTTAAAAAGAGTATTATTTTCTGAATTTAAAATGTATTTTTGTCCCAATTCTACGAACCTTCAGAAAACATGAATGTTAAGCAATATTTAGATTCCACCTACTTAAAAACTGCCTCTCAAGCCGGACTTTCAGAAGCAAAGAATACGCTTGTCGTTAAAAATGCAATTGCCGAGGCGATTCTTGAAGGATTTAAGTTAATTATGATTCGTCCGGAACACGTAGCTTTAGCTAAGGAAATGATATTGAAAGCTAATTCAGCTTTGCATGTAGGTACCGTAATAGATTTTCCTGAAGGTACATCTGATTTAGAATCTAAGCTCAAAGAAGCCAACAAAGCAATAGAAGACGGAGCAGATGATCTGGACTTTGTTTGTAATTATGAAGCTTTTAAAACAGGAGATCTTGCTGTAGTAAAACAAGAAGTCTTAATTGGAACGCAAATTGGTCTTGCCAACAATAAAACCGTAAAATGGATTATTGAAGTTGCAGCCTTAAGTGATAAGCAAATTATTCAGCTTTCGGCACTGATCAAAAATGTTGTGATGTCAAATTTTAAAGAAGAAAATTATGCTTCAGTTTTTGTAAAATCATCAACCGGATTTTATAAAACCCAAAATGATTTGCCAAACGGCGCAACTATTCCTACTATAATAATGATGCTGGAAAATGCATCACCTTTGCCTGTAAAAGCTGCGGGAGGAGTCCGTTCTTATAAAGATGCTGCAGCAATGATTCGTTTAGGTGTTAAGCGCATCGGAACTTCAGCTGCAAAAGCTATTGCAAACGGAGAAAATACCACAAATCAATATTAAATGAAAATCAAAATTTACGTGAATAAGATTTTTCTATCTTTTACTTTAACATTATCTGCCTTATTTGCTTTCTCGCAAGAAAACAATAGCTCTTCTATTAAACCCGGTTTTACATCAGAACAATTTCCCGTTTTTCCAAATTGCGAAAACCTGCAATCTAAAAAACTCGAAGATTGTTTTTATAAAGAAGTACAGGATTTTGTATTTCAGAATTTTGAAGTACCACAAAATTTAAAGCAGGCTAATTATAAAGGTGAAGTAAAAGTACTTTTTGAAGTAGATGCCAATGGCGAGTTTAAAGTAATTTATGTAAACGCTGTAAATGACGTATTGTCAAATGAGGCAAAACGTGTTTTTGGAAAATTCCCGAAGATAAAACCGTCGACTTATAACGGAAAACCGACATATTCAAAATATACGATTTCAATAGATATTCCATTAAAAAGTGCAGATCAGCTTGCGTCAGAAGCTTTGGCTGCAGCCCAAATTTTAAAGCCAATAGAAAAACCAATGACGGAGCTGGATAGTATTGTATATAAAAAATATAATAATCCGGAATTCGAAAGTCATTTAAATATTCCGTTTTCTCATAGTTATTATGCGCAGTTTGATGGCGCAATGAATCAGGTTGGGAGTAATAATCATACCGCTTCAAAGCCTTATACATATGCCGAAGTCTCGAAATATTATAATTTAAAAGCAGTCAATCAATCGCTTCAAAAAAATACTTCTACCTGGTTAGGAAGAAAATTTTGGAATGAAAATCTGGTTCAGATTCAGGGAGAAGATTATTGGTTAGCTTTAAATCCTATTTTGGATTTGCAAATGGGTAAAGCTTCAGATCTTAAAGACTCGTACACTTATGTGAATACACGTGCGCTAAATTTTAGAGGAGGTTTAGGAAAGCAAATTAACTTTACAACCACGGTTTTTGAAAGTCAGGGTAGATTTGCAGGGTATTATAATGCTTATGCCGAAACTTTAAAGCCATCAGGAGGAAACCCTGCAATTATTCCCGGAATGGGAATTGCAAAGCGATTTAAAACTGATGCGTATGATTTTCCTTTGGCTGAAGCTAATATTACTTATGCGCCAAGTAAAATTTTTGATTTTCAATTGGGTTATGGAAGAAATTTTATTGGAGATGGTTATCGTTCCTTGTTGGAAAGCGATGGGGCAAGTCCTTATCCTTATTTTAAAATTAATACCACATTTTGGAAGATAAAATACACCAATACATACATGTGGCTTAAGGATGTTCGTCCTGATGTTACTGTAGAAAAGACATACGCTACAAAATTTATGGCGAATCATTACTTAAGCTGGAATGTTTCGGATAAGCTGAATCTGGGTTTCTTTGAATCGGTTGTCTGGACAGATACTAATAACAGAGGTTTTGATATTAATTTTGTTAACCCAATTATTTTTTATCGTTCCGTAGAGTTTTCATCATCATCGAGAAGTGGTAATGCACTTCTGGGGATGTCTGGTAAGTACAAATGGAACAACAATGTTAATTTGTATGCGCAATTCCTGTTGGATGAATTTTCAGTGGGTGATATGGCGGCAGGAGAAAATAGTTGGAAAAATAAATTTGGATACCAATTAGGTGCTAAGTATTTTAATGCTTTTAAGGTAAAAGATTTATTGTTGCAATTAGAGTACAACCATGTACGTCCGTATGTGTATTCGCACAGTGCTGTAATTACCAATTATGGTCATAATAATCAAAGCATTGGACATCAATGGGGTGGAAATTTTGAAGAATTTGTGGCAATTGGACGTTACCATAAAGGACGTTATTTTGCAGATACTAAGTTTACAATTGGCAAAAGAGGTTTAGATTTCGATACAGCAGAGGATAGCTATAATTACGGAGGGAATATTTATAAGAGTTATGATGTAAACCGTCCGTATGATAAAGGTGTAAAAGTGGGACAGGGTAATAAAACCAGTATTTTTATTGCAGATGTTCAGGCGGGTTATTTAATTAATCCAATGACAAACTTAAAATTATTTGGAAGTTTGATCTACAGGAATTTTGATCCAACACAAGAAACAGCGACGACTTTTAAGCAAAGTACAACCTGGTTTTCAATCGGGTTACGTTCCGATATCTTTAATTGGTATTTTGATTATTAGGATTTTTAATAAGATTTTTCGAAATAATAGTGTTAAAGATTTGCAAGTCCTTATTTTGTAAAGGTTTTATTGAAAAAAATCTAATTTTATAGGTCAGAATTCTACAATCTAATTTGTACATTTGCACCACTCAAAAAAAACATACAAACAATTACCGTATTGAACGCTACTAAAAATACATTTTCAATAAAATCAATATTTACCGATTTCAAAGAGATTACTAAGGCTGGTTTGGCAATCAGTGTATTGTTTTCTTCAATTGCGGGATATTTATTAGGCGTCAATGATGCGCATCCTTTTAAATGGAGTGTTTTGGTGGTTTTAGCAATTGGAGGTTATTGTATGGTTGGTGCTTCAAATGCTTTTAATCAGGTTATTGAAAAAGATATTGATTCTTTAATGGATCGAACTAAAAACCGTCCGGTTCCTTCAGGACGTATGTCTCCAAAAATGGCTTTGTTTATTGCTGTTTTGTTGACTATTATTGGTGTTACTTTGTTGTACACGATAAATGCAAAGTCAGCAATGTTTGCTGCAATCTCGATATTTTTATATACAAGTATTTATACACCTTTAAAAACAGTAACTTCGTTATCGGTTTTTGTGGGTGCTTTTCCTGGGGCAATTCCTTTTATGTTAGGCTGGGTTGCTGCAACAGGAGAATTCGGTATTGAGGCAGGTACTCTGTTTTTGATTCAGTTTTTCTGGCAATTCCCTCATTTTTGGTCAATTGGCTGGTTTTTATATGAAGATTATGAGAAAGCAGGGATCTTTATGTTGCCAACAGGAAAAAAAGATAAAGGAACCGCTTTGCAGATTATTTTATATACCGTTTGGCTTATTATAGCATCACTATTGCCGGTTTTAGGATATACAGGGCAATTGTTCATTTCGCCAATCGCTGCAGCTTTAGTGTTTTTATTAGGTTTGTGGATGTTGTTCTACGCGGTAAGATTGTATCAGTTAAGAACTGCAAAAGCGGCAAGGACATTAATGCTGGTTAGTGTTTCGTATATATCATTGCTGCAAATCGTATTTATAGTTGATAAATTTTTAAGATAGTTATGGAAATGACAATGACAATGAAAACAAGTGAGGAACAAGTACGAAAATCAAAATCGGCAAAACTGATTTTGTTATTCGCAATGGTTAGTATGACCATGATGTTTGCAGGACTTACAAGTGCATTTGTAGTAAGTAAATCAAGAGCCGACTGGTTGAAGAATTTTGAATTGCCAAGTGCATTCTATTACAGTACAGCGGTGATTATTGGTTGTAGTGTTACTTTTTATCTGGCTAAAAAAGCGATTCAGAAAGATAACAGAAGCGCGACCACAGCATTGCTTTTAGGGACACTGGCATTAGGGGTCCTGTTTGTGGTTTTGCAATTTGTTGGTTTTGGACAAATCGTAAAAAGTGGTTATTATTTCACGGGAGAAGGTAGTTCAATTACTACAACTTTTCTTTATGTGGTAACCGTTACGCACTTATTACACTTGGCTGGAGGGCTAATTTCACTTTTAATTATAATTTATAATCATTTTAAACAAAAATACAATTCGACTCAAACTCTTGGTATAGAACTAGGTGCGATGTATTGGCATTTTTTAGATTTATTATGGGTATATTTATTTTTATTTTTATATTTCTTTAAATAAGAAAAAAACGTAAATTTGGGAACTTTTTAACGAATATCTTTTATGGAAGCGACAGTTACTACTGCAAATAACGAAAAAACTTGGGGAGGCGGGCATGAGATCCAGCCATTAGGAGCAAGTTATGGTAAAATGATGATGTGGTTTTTTATCGTATCGGATGCCTTGACATTCTCAGGATTCTTAGCGGCTTATGGTTTTTCTAGATTTAAATTTATCGAAACCTGGCCATTGGCTGATGAAGTGTTTACTCACTTTCCATTTATGCATGGCGTTTCGGCTCCAATGTATTATGTGGCCTTAATGACTTTTATTTTGATTTTCTCATCTGTAACAATGGTTTTGGCTGTTGATGCAGGTCACCAATTGAAAAAAACAAAGGTTGCAATTTATATGTTCTTAACGATTATTGGAGGTTTAATTTTCGTTGGTTCTCAAGCCTGGGAATGGAAAAACTTCATTAAAGGAGAATACGGTGCAGTTGAAACAGTAGGAGGTAGTTTATTGCAGTTTGTTGATAAAGATGGTAAAAGAGTTGCTCTTGAAGAGTTTGCTGTGAAATTACCAAATCAACCGGAAGAGCTTACAAGAGCAAAAGCAAAATGGTTTATGGAAAGTGCCGAAACGGTACCAACATATTCAGTAGCGGATATTCAGGCTGGTTTTAAAGCACATCCCGAGTTATTAATCAGAACAGAACATCTTACGGCAGAAAAGAAAAAAACAGTTTTGTCAAGAGCAGAATCTGAAGCTCGTTTAAGTCAGGCAAAATATGTAGTAGAAGGTGCAAACTTAACCAGAAACGAATACGGAAGTAAATTGTTTGCTGATTTCTTTTTCTTTATTACAGGATTCCACGGATTCCACGTATTTTCAGGAGTTATCATTAATATCATTATTTTCTTTAATGTATTATTGGGAACTTATGAAAAAAGAAGAAGCTACGAAATGGTAGAGAAAGTTGGTTTATACTGGCACTTTGTCGATTTAGTTTGGGTATTTGTATTTACAGTTTTCTACTTAGTTTAATTTTAGATTTTAATTATTATGTCACACGAACACGTATCAAATACAAAAAGAATCTGGTTTGTTTTTGCTTTATTATCAGCAGTAACTACAGTAGAAGTTATCTTGGGTATTATTAAACCGGGAGTATTAGAATTTAATCATTTTGTAGGTTTGAATTTGTTGAACTGGATATTTTATATTCTGACAATATTCAAAGCGTATTATATAGTATGGGCATTTATGCACATGGAAGGTGAAAAAAGCAGCCTTAGATGGTCTGTTGTATCACCAGTAATCTTCCTAGTTTTATATTTATTGTTTATTCTGTTAACAGAAGGACATTATGTCTTTGGGGTTTTTAAGGATTCTACTATTAAATGGAATTTTTAACATGATATTAATTCGAAAAGAAGCTCCGTTTTGCGGAGCTTTTTTTATTTTTGTACCTCAATAACTTCCGGTAAATAAAATGAAAAAAAATATAGTTCTCTTTGTACTTTTTGTTTTGCCAATTGTAGCCTATTTGTTTTTTGCTTCAGGTGTAAATAGCTTTACTAAACTTCCCGTAATAACTCCAAAAGTTGCTGATCTTGGTCACTGGAAATCTCTAAAAGGAGAAAAAGTAACTTTAAATAATAAAATTACCATTCTTGGTTTTTCAGGTTCTGAGATCTTGAAAAACAGAGGAAACTTCTTTAATCTAAACGAAAAAATTTACCAGCGTTACAATGGTTTCAAAGATTTGCAATTTGTTGTCATTTGTCCTTTAGGAACAGAAAATGACGCCAGCAAGATAGAAGAATCTTTAGGTGCATTTACGGATGTTTCAGGATGGCATTTTGTTTTTACTTCGCCTGAAGAAATTAAGGTCTTTTATGATCAATTACATTTAAAAGGGAAATTAGATCAAAATCTGGGGACTTCAAATGTTTATATCGTAGATAAAGAAAGAAACCTGAGAGGGCGAAAAGATAAAGATGAATACAAGGAAGGATATAATACTTTTCATCCTTCAGAGCTGAGCAATGAAATGCTGGATGATTTTAAAATCATTTTATATGAATATCGCGCAGCTTTAAAAAAGAACCACAACGCTACTAAAGAACTTTAATTGTTATATTATGTTTAAAAATAAATCATATATCGGGATTTCGTTTATCATTCTAATCTTCGGAATTTATGCTGTTCCAAAAATAGTGGACAGGGTTACAAATGGCGAAGTTGTTAAAGGAAATCGTCTGGATAATGTTGGCTTGAAAACTTCAAAATCAGACGGAAAACTGATTAAAATTGGTCCTGCTCCGAAATTTGAACTGACAAATCAGGATAATAATAAAATTTCGAATGAAACCTATAAAGGTAAAGTATATGTTTTAGAATTTTTCTTTACAACATGCCCGTCTATTTGTCCTAAAATGAATTTAAGTATGTTGGAAATTGAGAAGACTTTTTTCGGAAATCCTAACTTTGGAATTGTTTCCATCACCATAGACCCTGTACGTGATACACCAAAAGTATTAAAGGAGCATGCTAAATTATTAGGGGTTAAATCATCTACATGGAATTTTCTAACGGGAGATAAGGCTACTATTATGGATTTGTCTAATAAAGGATTTAATTTGTATGCTGGTGAAAACTCTAAAGTTAGTGGAGGTTTTGAGCATTCCGGTTTATTTGCGTTAATAGATAAAGATGGAAATATTCGTTGTAGAAAAGATGAATTTGGCAATCCAAATATCTACTATGACGGATTAGATAAAAAAGGAGTTAGGGATATTCAGGAAGATATTAAAATATTATTAGCAGAATAAAAATGGAAGATCATTCATTAGAGAAAAAATACAATAAATATATTATTGCTGTTTCAATTTTAATACCTGTCGCGGTAGGTATTTTATTTGTCATTAAATTAAAAGATTTTGGGATCAATGTTGAGCCTCTTTCATTTTTGCCACCAATTTATGCAACAACAAATGGTTTAACAGCAATTGCGTTGGTTTTGGGAGTTATTGCTATTAAAAATGGAAAACAAAAACTTCATGAAAGATTAATGACTTCGGCTATTGCCTTGTCTTTGGCTTTTTTGGTCATGTATGTTGCTTATCACATGACGGCTGATTCTACTAAGTTGGGTGATTTAAATCATGATGGAATTGTAGATGCTGTCGAAAAAGCTAAAGTTGGTGCAGTTAGATATTTGTATGTTTTTATTTTGCTTACACATATTGTTTTATCAGTTGTGATCATTCCATTTGTTTTGGTTACTTATGTTAGGGCTCTTTCGCAACGTTTTGACAGACACAGAAAAATAGCCAGAATAACTTTCCCTCTTTGGTTGTATGTAGCGGTTACAGGTGTTATAGTTTACTTAATGATTTCTCCTTATTATGCGCACTAAAAATAAAATAATAAATTTTAGAAGTACAGGTTTCAATTTTCAAAAGTTGTTTTTTGGAATTTGTATTTTCCTGATTGGAGTTTCTTCGAATGCCCAGTGTGCCATGTGCCGTGCGGCTCTTGCGGGAGACTCGAATGTAAAAAAAGCAGAGGCAGTCAACAATGGCATTGTTTATTTAATGGTAATTCCATATTTGCTTGTTGCTGTAATTGGTGTTCTGATCTACAGAATGTACCAGTCTAAAAAGAAAAAAGCAGAATAATAATTCTGCTTTTTTTTTGTTTTATTTTAATCCGTCAACGGAAACATTTACAGTTCCGTTTATCTTTATAAAAGCGATAATGGCCTGATTGGTTAATTGTATTTTGTCAAATTGAATATCTTCCATTTTTCCGTTTACAAAAACACCCGGCATTGGAGAATAATTTTTCAAATATCCTGCCATGCTTTTTTTGCCTTCTTCCAGGTTAGGCTGAATAGAATAACGACAGCTTTCTTCCATCTTTCTTAATATGTAACCTTGGCCCAGCCAGCTTGCCGTTCTCATTAGTTTGCTTTTGGTATCTAAAACATAATCAAGTTTATCAAAATAAATTTCTTTTGTTTGAGGGTTGTATTGAGGAGATCCGTTTAGATACAGTGTTCCGTTTATAGATCCTAAAACATCTAGTGCAATTACCATTTTGCCGTTTTTATGCCAAATAGAAACATTTTTCACGGTAACTTTCTTGCTTCCGGAACCAAATTCCTGTCCGGCAAAATTTTTGGTCATGATTTTTGACGCATCAATATAAGTTGAAATTGCTGCAATGTTAGCTGAAATTTGGTTTGGGATTTTTGCTACAGGTTTCAATACAATTTTACTGGCATTAAATTTAGACTCCGGTTGTTTGCCTACAATGGTTTCCATATTACATTTCATTCCCATGTCTAGTAAAAATAAATCATTTTTAAGTTTTGCATTTGTAGAATAGATCTCAACCGGAACAATTCTCAGCCAGCTTTCATAAGTGTCACTCATTTGAAATGGAGTGCTGATCTTTTCTAAAGCAGACAAAACGTTTGGTTTAAAATCCATTGATTTTTCAATAGCTTCATCAATTTTCTTTTCAATTTTAGATTTAAAAATAGAAATTGCCGGATTTACCAAATAAGTAATAGGCATGTTTTTACCAAAGACTAACATTGTCGGGCTTTCGTTCCAGTCTAATGATTTAAATTCAGTTTTGGTATTCAATTTCCAGTTCGTCAGTGCAACTTCGCTTGATAAAGTGATAACGCCGTTTAAGTTAAATTCCCGGGTATCATAAAGTTCAACACCTAGTTTTTTTGTTCCAATCCTGTATTTGATTGTAGCTTTTAGCGGCAGAATTGTTTTTATTTTTTTATTCGGATTTGCAGGGTCATTTTGAATTTTTATGGGAGCCTGTTTCCAGATTTTCATTTCGATGTCATCATCATCTATAATGTTGTCTTCATAAATTAATCCATTAAGAATTGCATTGGTCTGATTCTCAATATCAGTAAGTTTTACTGTTATAGGTAAATTGATAAACGAAGGATTTGCGTCGTAAACAAGTGGACTTGCGTCATCCGGTTCCGGTTTTAACGTTTCTAGCTTTTGAGAAGTAGAACAGCTGATTAGCGTGGCAAGCAGCATAAATAAAGAGATGGTGGAGATAAACTTCATCATTAAGGTTTTTTTAGGTGCAACAAAATTAAGAAAACAATTATATTATCTTAAAAAAGTGTAACAATTGGTAACAAATTGAGTCTTATTCAAAGGATGAAACGAAATTATTAACTTTTTCTTATCATAAATTACTTAATAAAAACGTTATTATTGTTTTAAAATTTAACAATGCCATGATTGAAATCAAAGATTTACATAAGTCCTATAAAATGGGAAATTCACAATTACATGTGTTAAAAGGGATTAATTTTAATATTGAAGAAGGCGAATTAGTTGCGATTATGGGGTCATCAGGATCTGGTAAATCTACACTTTTAAATATTTTAGGAATTCTGGATGAGGCTGATTCGGGTAGTTACATTTTGGATAAAACACCTATTAAAAACTTAAATGAAACGATAGCTTCAAAATATAGAAATAAGTTTTTAGGATTTGTATTTCAGTCATTCAATCTAATCAATTATAAAACAGCTCTGGATAATGTGGCAATGCCTTTATATTATCAGGGTATCAAGCGAAAAGAACGTTACGACATTGCTATGAAATATTTAGAGAAAGTAGGCCTTGGCTCACATTCTCACCACTTACCAAATGAGCTTTCTGGAGGTCAAAAGCAGCGTGTGGCTATAGCAAGGGCTTTGGCTTCAAATCCAAAGGTTTTATTGGCGGATGAGCCAACAGGGGCATTGGATACCAAGACTTCTTACGAAGTAATGGAACTGATACAAGGAATTAATGACGAAGGCAAAACGATATTGATTGTTACACACGAGCCTGATATTGCCGCAATGTGCAAAAGAAATGTAGTCCTGAAAGACGGATTAATTATTGATGATAAAAAAGTAGAACAAGTTAGAGCATCATCCTATGTTTAATATTGAGCGTTGGCAGGAAATATTTGAGGCAATCTCTAAAAACCGTTTGCGAACATTCCTGACGGGGATCTCTGTAGCTTCAGGAATTTTTATTTTAGTGATTTTGCTGGGTGCCGGAAAGGGGCTTCAAAACGGAATTGAAAAGCAATTTGAGCGCGATGCTGCGGGACTTATCGAGGTTTGGTCAGGAACAACAGCAAAAGAGTACAAAGGGTTGAATCCGGGCAGACAGATTCAGTTTAGAAACAGTGATTATTCTCAATCGGTTCAGAAATTTGAAGATAAATTAGATTTGCGCGCTGCCACCTATAATTTTTGGGGTGGTACATTTACATATGGAAAAGAATCCGGAAGTTATCAATACAGAGGAGTAGATCCGGATTATGGTGGAGTAGAAAACATACAAATAGTTCAGGGCCGATTTATAAATAGTAACGATTTAGCTAATAATGAAAAAGTGGCAACTATTGGAATGAAAGTCAAAACAGATCTGTTTAAAGACAAAGATGCTTTAGGTAAAGAGATCTCTATCAATAATGTCAATTTTAAAGTAGTGGGAGTTTTTACAGATCCGGGAGGAGAACGAGAAGAAGCCAGGGCATATTTACCTAAAACAACTGTACAAAGAGCTTATGGTGGTGGGGATAAAATAAGTAATCTTTTTTTTACTTTAAAGAAAACAAATGATTATGATGAAGCTTTAGCGCAATCTGAAAAATTTACTCAGGATATAAAAGCTTTATTGAGAAGTAAAAATGTGGTAGCTCCGGATGACGACAGCGGAATAAATGCTTATAACTCCGTTAAAGATGCGAAACAATTCTATGACCTTAACCTTTATATCAGATTGTTTTTCTGGTGGGTAGGAATTTGTACCATTATTGCCGGAGTTGTAGGAGTTAGTAATATCATGCTTATTATCGTAAAAGAAAGAACGAAAGAAATAGGAATAAGAAAAGCATTGGGGGCATCGCCATTTTCAATTATTTCGATGATACTTCATGAATCAATTTTCATTACCACTATTGCTGGTTTTGTTGGTTTATTGGCAAGTTTATTATTACTTGAATTAGTTGGGCCAATGGTGCAAAGTGAATATTTTAGAAATCCTCAGGTTGATTTTAGTGTGGCTTTAACGACACTTGTTTTACTTGTTTTTGCTGGTGCTTTGGCAGGCTTTTTTCCAGCATACCGAGCCGCCAAAATTAGACCTATTGTAGCACTTAGAGACGAATAATTATGTTTAAGAAAGATAATTGGGATGAGATTTTACAGGCTTTAACAGCCAACGTTTTTAGAACCGTGCTAACAGCATTTGGGGTATTTTGGGGTATATTTATTCTGGTAATATTACTTGCTGCAGGAAAGGGACTTGAGAATGGCGTGAAAAAAGGTTTTGACGGAATTGCCACCAATACGATGTTTATGTGGAGTCAGACTACATCAAAGGCTTATAAAGGATTGCCAAAAACCCGTCGTTATGATTTTAGAAATAGTGATGTAACAGCTTTGAAATCTGCATTGCCAGACTTGTTATATGTTTCGCCAAGAAATCAATTAGGGGATTTTAATGGTTCGAATAATGTGGTTCGTGGTACAAAAACAGCTGCATTTACGATCTATGGGGATTATCCGGAATTGATCAAGCAGCAACCAATGGATATTATAAAAGGACGTTTTGTAAATCAACAGGATATTCTTGAAAGAAGGAAAGTAGCGGTGATTGGAAAAGGTGTTATCAGCGAGTTGTATGGTAAAGAAGAAGAAGCTGTTGGAACATATGTAAAAATCAACGGAATTAACTTTATGGTAGTTGGAGTTTACAAATCTAAACAACAGGGAGGAAATGCAGAACAGGAACAAAAGAACATATTTGTGCCCTTTACTACTTTTCAGCAGGCTTTTAACTATGGGGATAAAGTAGGATGGATGGCTCTCACGGCAAGAGATGAAGTTTCTATTACAGATTTAAAACCAAAAATTTTAGAGCTAATTAAAGCACTTCATTCTGTAAATCCTGCAGATGACAGGGCAGTTGGAAACTTTGATTTATTCGAACAATTTAATAAAGTGCAAAGTTTGTTTAATATCTTACAGGTTATTGCTTATTTTGTAGGAAGTTTGGTTTTGATTTCAGGAGTAATAGGTATTTCAAATATCATGCTTATTGTAGTTAAAGAACGTACCAAAGAAATTGGGATTCGCAGGGCATTGGGAGCAACTCCTGCAGCAATTCGAGGTCAGATTTTAGCAGAATCTATATTTCTGACTATTATTTCAGGAATGTTGGGGATTGCCGTAGCAACCGGTATTATTGCAATTCTAAACATGGTGTTGGATTCGATGCCGCCAGGAAATGATACAATGTTTGCAAATCCAAGTGTAGATTTAGGAGTTGTATTTGTTGCTTTAATAATATTAGTAGGATCTGGTTTGCTGGCAGGATTTATTCCGGCACAAACCGCAATTAATGTGAAGCCGGTAGATGCTTTACGAACAGAATAAATTATCAATCAAAAATAATCGATTAAACCAAAAAAAAATGAAAAAAGGAATAACCGTAACCATTTTAATCTTTATTGCTATAGTTTTCTTCGGCGCGCTTTATTATTTGTACGCAAAAAACCAGGAATCTCCAATAGTCTTTAAAACTGAAAAAGCAGAGGTTAAAACGATCGTAAAAAACACAATTGCTACTGGTAACATCCAGCCTGATGAAGAGGTTCTCATCAAACCAAATATTTCGGGTATTATTGAAGAAGTATATATCAAAGCAGGTGAGAAAATTAAAGCAGGGGATATGATTGCCAAAATTAGAGTTGTGGCGAATGTATCTAATGTTAGTAATACTCAGAATCAGGTGCAAACTGCTAAAATTGCTTTGGATAATCAGGAAAAAATATATAAAAGACAAAAAACGCTGTTTGATAAAGATGTTATTTCGGCTAATGATTTTGATGCAGCTCAACTAGCCTACACACAGGCAAAACAAAATTATCAGGCTGCAAGACAAAGTCTGGATATTGTAAAAACAGGAACCACAACTTCATTAGGAAGTTATGCAAATACCTTAATTCGTTCAACGGTAAACGGAATGGTCTTAGCAGTTCCTGTAAAAGTTGGAAATCAGGTTATTGAAAGTAATAATTTTAATGAAGGAACTACAATTGCCAGTGTTGCAGATGTTGGAAGAATGATTTTTATTGGAAAAATTGACGAATCTGAAGTAGGTAAAATCAAAGAAAAAATGCCTATAGAAATTACTGTTGGAGCCATTGAAAATAAAAAATTTGAGGCGGTTTTGACCGATATTGCGCCAAAAGGTGTTGTAGAAAATGGTGCTATTCAGTTTGAAATAAAAGCCAGGTTAGAAAATAGAGATGCCACTTTTATAAGAGCAGGCTTAAGTGCAAATGCTTCTATTATCCTGGAAAAAGCGGATAAGATTTTAGCGATCAAAGAATCATTGGTTCAGTTTGATAAAAAGACACAAAAACCATATGTTGAAATTGAATCAGCTCCTCAGAAATTTCAAAGAAGAGATCTTGTTTTAGGAGTGAGTGACGGAATTTACGTTCAGGTTAAAAGCGGACTTAAAGCTACAGATAAAATTAAAATCTGGAATCAGGGTTTGATAAATGAAGGAGAGAAAAAATAATTTGAACGCATAAAGGTTTTTGGGATTTAAAAAATGTTAAATTTGCGTAGCTTTTTTGCTGTGCTTTCATTAAAAATATATGAAAATAAATAAATATAATAGTCTTGTTTTTGCCATGCTTTTTGGGTTTGGTCTATCAACTCAGGCACAATCAAAACAATGGACATTAGAAGAATGTGTGCGATATGCATTAGATAATAATATAACTATAAAGTTATCCGAGTTAGATGTTAAAAATGCTACAATTGATAAAAAAGGAGCATTAGGAAGTTATCTTCCGTCTGTAAGTGGAAATGCTTCTCATTCCTGGAATATAGGTTTGAACGTTAATCCGGTGACCAATATTGCAACTACTCAGACAACACAGTATTCTTCATTAGGAGTTAACGCAGGTGTCGATATTTATAAAGGTTTGCAAAATCAAAATACCTATCGAAGAGCGAAGCTTTCTATTATAGCATCGCAATATCAATTGTTGAAAATGCAGGAAGATATTTCATTAAATGTTGCCAATGCATTTTTGGAAATTCTTTTTAATAAAGAAAATTTAAAAGTAAAAAAAGAACAATTATTGATTGATCAAAAACGTTTGGCCCGTTCTCAGGAAATGGTTAATGCAGGAACAATTCCGCGTGGCGATTTATATGATTTAAAAGCCACTGAGGCTACCGATCAACAAGCTATAATTATTGCTGAAAATAGTTTGTTAATTTCTAAATTAAGTTTGGCTCAGCTTTTACAATTAAAAGAGTTTGCAGATTTTGATGTTGTAGATGATACTAATGCAAAGGATGAAAATAATATTTTGGCACAAGCTCCAACCGATATTTATAATAAAGCAAAAGAAATAAGAACAGAATTGAAGCTGGCACAAACCAATCTTGAAATTGCAGAGAAAAATGTTGCTATAGCAAGAGGTGCTTTTCAGCCTACACTTAGAGGCTTTTATCAGTTTAGTACAAGTGCAAGTTACAGTGATAGACTTATAGGAACAGACGGTAGCGGAAACCCGGTTTATGCCGGACCACACTCTGTTTTGGATCAGTTTAGTGATAACAAGGGGCACAATTTTGGTTTTCAATTGAATGTTCCAATTTTTAATGGTTTTTCAGTTAGGAATAATGTAGAAAGAAGTAAGGTAAGTTTAGAGAAATCTAAAATAGATTTAGAACAAAAAAGTTTAGATTTGCAACGTAACGTTTATACTGCTTTTACAGATGCAAAAGGTGCTTTGAATACTTACGAATCATCAACGGTAACTTTAGAGGCGAGACAACAGGCTTACAATTATGCTAAAGAAAAGTACGATGTGGGTTTGATGAATTCATTTGATTTTACGCAAGCACAAACATTGTTAACCAATGCACAGTCAGATGTGATCAGAACGAAGTATGATTACATGTTTAAAATAAAAATACTTGAATTCTACTTTGGAATTCCAATTGTCCCAATTATTACAAAATAATATTATGTCAAAAAAAACAGTTTATTTCTTATTAGGTGGTGCGATAGTTTTTATTGCAGTATTAGTTGGTCTTTCAAAAGCCGGAGTTGTAGGAAATAAGGATGAAGGAAAAGAAGTAGAGATTTCAAAAGTACTGGCCTCAACAATTGTTGAAACCGTTTCGGCAACCGGAAAAATACAACCGGAAATTGAAGTAAAACTTTCGTCAATGGTTTCGGGTGAAATTATAGCCTTAAATGTTAAGGAGGGACAGGTTGTTAAAAAAGGAGATTTATTGGTAAAAATAAACCCTGATTTATATACTTCTGGATTAGATCGCTCTGTTGCAAATTTATCCGGAACAAAAGCCAGTTTAACACAGTCTGAAGCAAATTATAAGGAAGCAAAAGCAAGTTATGAACGCAACAAAACGTTGTATGACAAAGGTGTAATTTCAAAATCAGACTGGGATAAATCGATTGCTACTTTTGAGGTAGCAAAAGCGACCAAACAAAGTTCGTACTATAATGTACAAAGTGCCTCTGCCTCTGTAACAGAAGCTAAGGACAATTTAGGACGTACTTTAATTTATGCTCCTGCAGATGGTACGATTTCAGTTTTAAATGTTGAATTGGGTGAGCGTGTTTTAGGGACACAACAAATGGCCGGAACAGAACTTTTAAGAGTAGCCAACCTGAACAATATGGAAGTTGAAGTTGATGTAAACGAAAATGATATTGTTAAAGTAAAAATTGGAGATGAAGCAAATGTTGAAGTTGATGCTTACTTAAAAAAGAAATTTAAAGGTGTTGTAACCAGTATTTCTAACTCAGCCAGCTCTACCTTAACATCAGACCAGGTGACCAATTTTAAAGTTAAGGTTCGTATTTTGAAAGAATCCTATCAGGATTTACTGGAAGGACAACCCAATACATATTCGCCTTTCAGACCTGGAATGACAGCTACAGTGGATATTATTACGAGAACTAAAAATAATGTTTTGGCAGTGCCAATTAGCGCGGTAGTAGTGAAATCAGATACAACTGCTGTGAAAGATTTTAAAGTTGAGGATCCCAATGAAGATAAAAAAGCAGCTCCAAAAAGCGATAAGAAATTTGAATGTGTTTTTGTAAAAGTAGGGGATAAGGCTAAAATCAGAATTATTAAAACGGGAATTCAGGACGATACAAATATTGAAGTAACCTCAGGATTAAAATCTGGAGATGTTGTTATTACGGGACCTTACACGACAGTTTCTAAAGACTTAAATTCCGGAGATAAAGTAAAACTTAAAAAAGCAGATGCTACTAAGAAATAACCTGAGATTTTACTACTTATGATTTCATTATGCGGAAGTCCGCCGGATGGTTTTTTTCAATCGATTGGTTTGGGCCTGATACTGATACTGGTATTTCTTTGTTTTACACATTACAAGGCATATAAAACGCAATATTACAACGAAGAATATGTTTATTTTTCTGTTGGAAAGAAAGCTTTAATTTATTTACTTTTTTTAATGATAAATTTATGCATCGTTCCGGTTCTGATTTTGATATCTGTTTTTCTCTGTATGGGAAATTCTTAAATAATATTTTTTAATACTTAAAATTAAATACATTGTCTTTTATTCTTAATATCGAAACAGCGACCAAAAATTGTTCAGTCTCAATTGCAAAAAACGGAGAAACGATTTTATGTAAAGAAATTGCTGAAGAAGGTTATTCGCACGCTGAAAAATTGCATGTTTTTATTGAAGAAGTTATTGCTGATGCAGGGATTTCGGTTCAGGATTTAGCTGCTGTTGCAGTAAGCCAGGGACCAGGTTCTTATACTGGTTTACGAATTGGAGTATCTGCGGCAAAAGGATTGTGTTTTGCGTTAAATATTCCGTTAATTGCTGTTGATACTTTGCAAACTCTGGCTTCTCAGGCTCAGGTTTCAGATGGAAAAATTATCCCAATGCTGGATGCAAGAAGAATGGAAGTGTACAGTGAAGTATTTAATGCAAATTTAGAAGTAGAAAGAAGTATCCAGGCTGAAATAATTACAGAAGAATCTTTTGCTGAATTTACGGAAACAATCTATTTTGTTGGTGATTGTGCTGACAAATGCAAATCTGTTTTAATGAAGGAAAATTTCGTGTTTTTAGAAGAAATCAAATATCCTTCGGCAGCTGCAATGAGCAAGATTAGTTATGATAAATGTCAAATAAGCGACACTGTTGATGTCGCTTATTTTGAACCTTATTATCTGAAAGATTTTATGATGGCACCTCCATCAAAAAAACAATAAAACTATTTATTTTTGAAGTGTAAACGGCTGAACTGAGATTCCGGCTTCATCTAAAGCTGCTTTGCAGTTTTCTAAAGTCTCAGAAAAAACAGCTCCGTAATTTGCGTTTTTCGCCCATGGACGAACGGCAAAATCGATGGAACTTGCCGATAAATTTTTTACAAAAACTTCTGCAGCAGGCTTTTTAAGTACTTTAGGATTTTTGTTCAAAACGTCTAACAGAATATCTTTTGCTTTTTTAATATCAGAGTCGTAAGAAATTGAAAATGTCAAATCGGCTCTTCGTTCTCCCTGCATCGAATAATTGATAATGGTGCCATTAGATAAAGCTCCATTGGGCACAAAGACCGTTTGATTATTTCCGGTAAGCATTTTGGTTACAAAGATCTGAATTTCTACTACAGTTGCGATTACACCTTGTGCTTCGATTGTATCGCCAACTTTAAAAGGTTTAAAAACGATAATAAGCATTCCTCCGGCAAAGTTAGAAAGTGAACCTTGCAATGATAAACCAACAGCAAGTCCCATCGCTCCTAAAATCGCAACAAAGGACGAAGTCTCGATTCCGAGTTTGGAGATAAATGTTACAAACAATAAAATTCGGAGTGCCCATATTAGGATGTCCGAAAGGAATTTTGTTAAAGTGGGGTCCAGATTTCTCTGAACCATTACTTTGGTGATAATTTTGTTTATTAATCGGATGGCATATATACCAACAAATAAAATAATAAAGGCAGAGATTAATTTGGGAGAATAATCAACCAGTACATCAATAAATTTGGTAACGTAATTGCTAAGTTGTTCCGGACTCATGTTCATGTTTTTTTTGAATAAAAAAACCTTCTCAAAAGAGAAGGTATATTGGTAGTGCAAATATAAAAATATTTCTTTGGATAAGAAAAGAGTTTCTATTCCTTATCAGAAACCGGATTGGTATTTTCATCTGCTGCAGCTTCGGTTTTTTCGCTTGCATCTGCTACAGTTTCTGAAACAACAGTTTTGGTTTCGCTGGTTGTTTCAGTTGTTTTTTCTTTTACAGCATCTATTACATCACTTATTGAATCTGAAGCTTTTTCAACATATTCGCTTACGATATCTTTAGCTTTATTGGCATATTCTGCAGCATTTTCCAATATTGGTTCTGAGGCTTCTTTTGCTTTTGCAATAGTTTCTTCGGCAAAAGTTTCTGCTTTTTCAATGTAAGGAGCGGCTGCTTCTTTTGCTTCTTCAAACTTTACCTCGGCCTGAGTTGCTAAATCTGATGTAGTATCTTTGGCTTTGCCAAATAAATTCGAAAAAAATGATGATAATCCCATGGTTATAATATTGATTAGTTTAGAATACAATATTAACAAATTTTATCACATTAAGTTGTTATAATGTGTTGAAAATTAAGTAAATATGGATTTAATAAAAAAGCGCCTCATTTGAGGCGCTTTTTGTTTATTATCAGATGAAATTTTATGCATTTACAGCTTCAACCTTAATAGCTTCATCATTCAACATGCTTTTTAGCATATTTTCGATTCCGCTTTTCAAAGTAAAAGTAGAGGATGGACAACCGCTGCAGGCACCCTGCAAAATTACTTTTACCGTTTTGTCATTTTCATTATAAGAGTCAAAAGCAATATTTCCGCCGTCAGCCGCAACTGCAGGTTTCACATATTCTTCTAATATGTTGATGATTTGTTGTGATGTAACATCTAATTTGTCAAATGCTTCATCTTTTGTAACATCGTTTTTAGTAGCAACTTCAATTAAGCTTTCGTCTAAAACAGTTCCTCCGTTTTCAATAAATTGTTTAATAAAAGTTCTTACTTCTAAAGTAATCTCGTCCCAATCGTTAATGTCGTATTTGGTAACAGAGATGTAATTTTCATCAATGAAAACCTCTTTTACATAAGGAAATTTGAATAATTCTTTGGCTAATGGTGAAGAAGCAGTCTGATCGATGTTTTTGTATTCAACAGCATTACGGGTTAACATCCTGCTTACCACAAATTTTAGAGCAGCAGGATTTGGAGTTGTTTCTCCATAAACCGTAATGGGCTGCTTTTTCGTCGCATTTTCGTCTACTTTTATAATAACACCACCTTTGTCTACAAACGCAGTAATTTGTTCTGCAACAGCGTCTTTTACGTCGTCCCATTCTACAATACTGTATCTTTCAATAGCAATAAAATTTCCTGAAATATAAACTGTTTTTACAAACGGAAGGTAAAACAATTGCTGTGCTAAAGGAGATGATTGCGCTTCATCAATATTCTTGAACTCAAAGTTTTGGTTCTGTGTAATGAAATCTTCAAATTCGAACTTTAATATGGTAGGGTTTTGAGTTTCTTTTATGGTGATTTTCGTCATGATTTGTAATTTTTCACAAATTTAGTAAAGTTATTTTCTACTAATACCTATATTTGATTTTTTAATAAAATAATTAAGACTCTTTTCAAAATAATCGTATTAAATTATAAGAGTAAAAAATATATTTAAACAAAATTGCCTTTATGAAATTTAGAATCAAGGTTTTATTTATTTTTTTGATCCTATCATCTTATTCTTATTCACAGGAAGGAATACCTGTTTATTCCGATTATTTATCAGATAATTATTACTTAATTCATCCTTCTATGGCCGGCGCGGCAAATTGCGCAAAGATAAGACTGACAGCAAGAAAACAGTGGTTTGGTCAGGAAGATGCACCAACACTTCAGACATTGACTTTTAATGGCAGAATAGGAGAGCGATCAGGTGCGGGAGTTATTGTTTTTAATGATAAAAATGGCTACCATTCTCAAAAAGGTGTAAAACTTACTTATGCACACCATATTATGTTTTCAAGAGATGAACTGGATTTAAATCAGCTTTCATTTGGTATTAGCGGAGGAGTGATTCAAAGCCAATTAGACGAAACTAAATTTGGGGGAACTTTTGATCCAATCGTTTTCGGATCAATTCAAAAAGATTCTTATTTTAATGTTGATGTTGGAGCTTCTTATAATTACCTTGATTTTTATGCTCATGCTACAGTTCAGGGATTACTGGAAACCAGAAGAGAATTATATACCGATTACGAAAGTGATAATTTAAGAAAGTTTCTTCTAAGTGCCGGATATGTTTTTGGAAAGCACAATAATGTTACCTGGGAGCCTTCGGTATTATTTCAAATATTTGATAAGACTAAAGAGAAATCAATCGATTTGAATTTAAAGGCTTATAAAAGCATGGACTTTGGTAGTATATGGGCGGCATTGTCTTACAGAAGAAGTTTTGATGGGACACAATATAGTACAACAAGCGGGGTAGCAGCTCAAAAGCTACAATATATTACACCAATTATTGGTGTGAATTTTAATAATTTCATGTTTGCTTATACGTATTCACAAGTGACCGGCGATGTGAAATTTGATACGGGTGGCTATCATCAAATTACTTTGGGGATTAATCTATTTTGTAAAAAGGAACGTTACGATTGTAACTGTCCGGCAATCAACTAAAATTTTATTATGCTTATTAAATCTGTAAACGGAAAAACACCATTGATTCCCGAGGATTGTTATGTTGCTGAAAATGCTACAATTGTTGGCGATGTTTCTTTTGGAGACTCTTGCAGCGTTTGGTTTAATGCTGTTATTCGTGGTGATGTTAACTTCATTACGATAGGAAATAAAGTTAATATACAAGATGGTGCAATTATTCATTGTACGTATCAGAAACATCCAACGATTATTGGTAATAATGTTTCAATTGGGCATAATGCAATTGTTCATGGTTGTACAATTCATGATAATGTGCTTATTGGAATGGGCGCTATTGTAATGGATAATTGTGTAGTAGAAAGTAATTCTATTATAGCAGCGGGAGCTGTGGTAACTCAAAACACAGTAGTGGCTTCAGGGACTATTTATGCAGGTGTTCCGGCAAAAAAAGTGAAAGACATTGATCAATCAGATTTTGCGGGAGAAATTGAGCGTATATCAAATAATTATGTAATGTATTCGGGTTGGTTTAAAAACGAAGACTAAGCTACAAATTGATTCTTTCAAAGAAAGCATTTTTATAACTTTCGCTAATTGGAATTCTTTTATCACTAATCAAAACTTTATTTTTTTGTATTGATTTTACATGTTTTATATTAATGATGTAAGATCTGTGAATTCGCGAAAATCCTTTACTGGATAGTAAGTTTTCAAGCTTTATTAAACTAATCAGGGTTAGTGTAAATTTATTATCGGTTGTGTAAATCTTTACATAATCTTTTAAACCTTCTATAAATAATATATCCGAAAAATTCATTTTTACATTTTCATATTCGGCTCTTACAAACATAAAATCCTGCTCTAGCTCCGGAACAGTGGTATTTTCTGTAATAGCCTGAATTGCCCCGGCCGGATTTAAAACCTGTTGCGCTCTGACAACCGATTTTAAGAAACGATGAAACGGAATTGGTTTTACCAGATAATCGACAGCCCCAAGATTGAAGCCTTCTACAGCATAATCAGAATAAGCTGTTGTAAAAATTACGAGTGGTTTTTTTTCGATGGTATTTAAAAAATCAATACCGGAGAAATGTGGCATTTGAATATCCAGAAAAATCAGATCAACATTATTCTGATTGATAAAAGAAACAGCATCTATAGCATTGTTAAAAGTGCTTACCAATTCTAATGTATCTACTTTTCGGACAAAATCTTCTAATAACTCAACCGCTAAAGGTTCATCGTCTATAATTACACATTTCATCTGTTGGAGATTAAGTTTTTAAAATTTGTTTTCAGGTCAAAAATAGTTTTAAATCAATAAATTAAGTTTTAAAATTATCATAAAAAACGTACTGGACTAAGCAATTCCTAAAACACCATTTTGAATGAATTTTTTCTGTCCATGATTCGTTATATTTAATTTATAGCAGTTTGAATTTTATCTAATTCAAGATTCAAATGCACGCGATAATATTGATTGTCTTGCGTAATGGTAAGTTCATGTGCATTTGGGTAAAGTAAATCCAGTCGGTTTTGGATATTCACTAATCCAATTCCTGAATTTTCAGGATCTTTTACATAGTTTTCGATGGTGTTTTCGATCCAGAAATCAAGACTGTTATCCAATATGAAAATCTTAATTTTTACGTGAGCGGCACCCTTATAATCTGTTCCGTACTTGAAAGCATTTTCGACAAATGAAATCAATAATAGCGGTTCAATATGTTTGTTTCTGGTATCGCCATGTACATTGATTACAATGTCTTCGATGTTGTTTAACCGAAGCTTTTGGAGCTCAATATAGTTCTGAATGTAATTGATTTCTTTTTCTAAAGCCACCGTTTTATTATCTGTTTCATACAGCATATACCGCATTAATTCTGATAATGTTACGATGGCATCAGGGACCAAATCAGATTTTTTATGTGCCAGAGAATAAATACTATTTAAAGAATTGAATAAGAAGTGCGGATTGGTTTGTTTTCGCAAATAAATCAATTCTGTATTTGTTCTGTGAGTTTCGGCGATTAATTTGTTTTGTTGATTGTTGTAAAATTCTGTAAGTGTTCTGATAATGGCACTTATGGTAATAATTAAAATATAGAAAAATGATGGGCCAATTTTAAAAAATAAGGGTTGTCTGGTAGCCATTATTGCTCTGGTCCTTGTTCCTTTATACATTAATTTAAGATCTTCAGGAGGGAACATTCTGGGTCTTATATGCCTAAATTCAGGAATGAAATAATTGATCCTGATAATCATAAAAACAGCAATGAGAACAAAAACAAAGACAAAATAAAGCCAGTATTTTTTTTGCAAAAGTAAAGCAGGAACCAAATAAAAATAGTTCAGATAAAACAAAATAATTCCCGTGATCCATTGTGCATAAAAATCATTATTGATTTTAAACGGACTCTCATAAAATTGAATTAAGGAAGTCAGAATAAAGAAAATCCAGATTATGCAGTGAAATAAAATTTTATTTGAACTTGTATTTTTGATGGTATCTATTTTCATTTATAATTTTATTTTTAATAAAATTAAATCATTTTTGCTTACCGTTGGCGATATGTTTTTCTTAAGCTTTGTTACAACTAAATTAGCCACCTTTAAAGCGTCTTTTTCTGTTGCAAAACTTTTACTGTCATTTATGGCCGGAATAATAGATTGTTTGATGATAATTTCATTTTTATATGTAATCGTATATCCCCAGCCCCAAGCCGTTTTAAAAGATTCTGTTTTTAAAGGTTCACTTTTTGTACAGGCAGTAAATTGTAAAACCAGTAAAAAAAACAATAGATTCTTCTGGATTTTGGCCCAGAAGAATCGTCTTTTTGTATTAATTATCGTCGTCACTTTGTTCGTCTAAAGGTTTAAATTCCCACGCATCATCAAAATAAGTAGAACCTACTCTTCCTAACATATAGAAACCACGATTGTTGATGGCAAAACCAACAGCATCTGTTCTTGTAGCACCTTCCATTGGTGTTCTTTCCACCCATAAATCAGTACTTGGATTGTATTCCCAAATTGTTTTTATGCTTTCTCCGCCTACAACGTATCCTAAGCCATTCATAGAGAAACTGGATGCGTTTGAACGCACAATGGCATAATCATCATTGTATGAATAATCGTCATCAGTATCTTTATCAATATCACGTTTTCTTGTCCAGACATCAGTAGCAGGGTCAAATTCCCAAAAATCTTCCTGATAAACACCATTGTTAATTCCGGTTCCTAAATAAACTTTATCGGCAATTACAAAAGCAGTAGCATTACGTCTTTTGTTTCCGCTAAATCCGTTTACAAGAGTCCAGGTATTAGTCTGATCATTATATTGATAAAAGTCTTTCAGGTAATTTCCGTCATAACCAGTTCCAAAATACGCCTTTCCAGCTGCCTGAAAACCTACAGCGGCATAACGGCCCGTTCCTGCAAAATCAGTTTTTTGAGTCCAGCTATTGCTGGTAGGATCGTATTGATAAAAATCCTTTAATTTATTAGTTCCGTCATAACCAAGACCTATATACCCTTTTCCGTTAAGAGTAAAGCTTGATGCAGAACTTCTTCCAACACCTGTAAAATCTGCTTTTTGTTCCCAATAATCCCCGGTAGAATTGTATGCCCATAAATCTTTCAAATAAACATCTCCGGTATAACCTGTTGCTACATAGGCATAATCACCAATAACAAAACTGGTTGCACTAGATCTTGCAGGCCCGTCAAATGCTGATTTTTTAATCCAGTTTCCTATTAAATCATCATCGTCATCGTCATTGCTGCAGCTTATAAAAAAGAGACTCGAAAACAGTGCCGCGAATAATATTCCTTTTTTTAAATTATTCATAGTGTATTAAATTTATTTATTGTTTGTATTTGATGCCAATTCCTAAAATATATCCGTTACCGGTATTAAAATCATACACCTTATGATTGTCATTGTCGATGATGTTATATTTTTTATCAAAGTCATATCCGGCTTTAAAATTCAAAAACCAGTTTTTGTCTACATTTCTTTCATACTCAAATGCTGAGGACATTTGTGATAAAGTAATTTTTGAAGCATTATTGTCCGGATTATGTGCATCTATATGATAATAATTTCCATTAAAGCTATTGGTTAGACTAAACTGGTTTCGAATATTGTTTGAATATGAAATTTTCGAATTCGGGAAACCAATTAGTAAATTACTTTCGTTACTTATTTTATAATTCACGGACAGAGTAGGCAGAAACCCGGGATTCCCCAAAATAGTTGTTCTGGCCACTCCGATGTTAATTGTTGTTTTAGAGTTTAATTGCTGATTGATTTCAAAACTACCTAAAACCGACAGATCGTTAACATCCAGATTATGTTGAAAATTTGCCGTCGGAGTAATGGAAAAATTCAGATTTGTTGCATTTGAAAGTTCGTGCGAAATCGCAAATGTGTTTTGAATCTGATTAAATCCATTCAGTTCCCAGGCTGATTCATTGCTTTCTAATTCATAATTAACTTTCAAATTCGAATATTCTAACGTGTTTGTTATCTTGTTTTTAGAGTTTATCTTTTTATTAAATGATATTCCAATATTACTTTCGGTAAAATCAATTTTATCAGTAGGTTCTGTTTTTAAATTCATAACAACAGAAAAACTTTCCTGAGCTTTCATATTGAAAAATGAAATCAAAAAAACCGAACTAATTATCAACCTTATTTTCATTACTTATTTATTGGTTCAAAAGTAGGTGCCTAATGGTTTTAAAAAAAAGAAGATATATGTATGGCACTTTTTGATAGACTAATTAGCATTTTTTAATGCTGAATGAAGTATTTGAGGGGATTAATCCATTGTAGATGTTTTTTTGCTTTTTATAGGCTAAAAACACTAGTCTGTATATGTTATAGTGTAGTGCAGAAGAGTGCCATTTATATTTGTTCAAAAAATTGATTATGCACAAGTTTATATTGATGTTGCTTTTTGCCATGACAGCACTTTCATGCGGAACAGATTCAGATGCGGGTGAGTTTGTTGTTGGATCTGATTATTTAGCTTTAAATAATAAAGTGGTTTTAATTGATACCGTAACAGTAGATATGTCTACTATAAATTTTGATTCACTTGTTACGTCTAATCAAAGCCGGATTTTAATTGGAAACTATGAAGATCCGATTTACGGAAAGGTAAAATCGAACAGTTATTTTCAACTGGCTTCAGATTCTTATGCTTTAATTAATAGTGGTTCTGATACCGAAACAACCAATTATGTTTTTGATTCTATTTCGATGATCCTTAAATACGATAACTACTATTACGGAGATACTACAAAGGTACAAACATTCGATATTCATCGATTGATTCAAAAAGTAAAACCAAATACAGACGATAATAATTTTTATAATAATTCGGCTTTAACTTATAGTGATGAAAGTCTTGGTACAATTTCGTACAAGCCAAGACCCCTCGAAAAAGACTCTGTTAATATTAAAATGAGCAGCACTTTTGGGGCTGCATTATTTCAGAAATTAAAGAAAAGAGAAATTACAGATTTCGATAGTTTTAATGAATACTTAAAAGGACTTGTTCTCGTACCGTCTACCTCGAATTCAGCTAGCGTTATTGGCTTTCATGTCACAACAAGCAAAGTGCGGCTATATTATTCCAAATATCAGGCAGATCAAGAAACTTCTTTTATAATAGATTTTACCATTCAGGATGCAACTAAGCAATTTAATGCGGTCTCACTAGACAGAACGGGAACGATCATCGAGAATTTACCGGTGTCGAGTAGTAAATTATCCAGTTTGCTAACCAGCCATCAGGGATTTATCCAGTCAGGAACTGGTGTTGCCTGTAAAATTGATTTTCCTAATATCAAGCAGCTTAAGTACCTCTCGGATAAAGGGGCGATTGTAGACGCCCAGTTGTTGCTGAAGCCGGTTAATAATACCTACTCAGAGAAGTACCCTCTGGCAGATTCTTTAAAGATTTATGTGGCGGATAATTTAAATCGAATTAGTGGTTCGCTGGTCAACTCGGCTGGCACTTCGGTTTTTGGTATTCTAAATAAAAAAAGCGATGAGTTTAATGAAAATATAGGTTATCTCGTTCCAATAGGTAATTTTCTTCAGAAAGAAATGTTGAAACCATCCGATTCTAAATCTTCCCTTATTCTCACATTGCCTGGAATTTCTAAAACAGTAAACAGAATTGTTCTGGGAGATCAAAAACATTTGAACAATAAAATTCAGCTTAAAATTTATTACATCTCTTATTAAATGAAAAGTAAAATAGTCTATTTAAGTTGCTTCATTTTGATGTCGCTAACTTCATTTTCTCAAAGTATTTCCAGCTCGCCTTATTCATTGTATGGAGTAGGGAGTTTGTATGATTCTGATTTTGGGGTAATTCCCTCAATTGGTTCTTCAGGAATGGCTTTGCCTTCAAGTACTTTTATCAATAATTTAAATCCGGCATCCTTAGGTTTTATACCTCAGAATCATTTTATGTTTGATATAGGGGGAAAAGCTATTGTAACAACTTATCAAAGTAGTTCAAAGAGTGAAAGTCGTAATAATTTTCAGTTTTCACATCTTGCGCTTGCTTTTCCTGTGAGTAAAAATTCCGGATTTAGTATTGCCCTAAAGCCTTACTCAAGTGCAGCTTTTAGAATTTCGAATTTAAAACTGCCTATTACCAATAGTCAGGATTATTACTATTTAACCGCTGCAGGTTCTGGCGGATTGAATAATTTTGATTTGTCATACGGATATAAATTTGGCAAAAAACTTTCTCTTGGAGCGACAGCTTCAGTATTGTTTGGTAACACAAGCGATGATAGAAGTTTTCTGATTATGAACACAATTACGAGCATTCAGAAAAAGACAAATTATAGTGGTTTTCGTGCCACATTGGGGGCACAGTATAAAATTGATTCGACTTTTACTATCGCAACTACTTTTAAATTGCCAACACAAATTGGAGCATCAAAAGTTCAGACAGTTCAATCAGTTGCAGATGATGTAGTGACTACTGTTGAGTCTAATGTGAAATCAGATACAGACGATTATTATATGCCATTAGAAATGGGTGTAGGTATTAGTAAACGTTTTAAAAACAACGTAAATATGACATTGGATTATGAAAAAAGTTTATGGAACAATACCAGTCAATCTGAATTATACGGTGATTTTGTAAATCAGGACCGATTTGCACTTGGATTTACTTATAGTACCAAAAAGAATATTCGAAAATATTGGGATAGGGTTCAGTACGCTGCCGGAGCAAATTTTGATACCGGGTATCTTGAAGTAGATGGAAAAAGAGTAAATAACGCTGCAGTTTCCTTTGGACTTTCCTTACCAATTGAAAACACATATTCAGCTTTGAATATCTCATATTCATATGGGCAAAGAGGCCGAATCTCAGATAATCTAATCAAAGAAAACTATCATAAAATCTCTCTCAATTTATCTTTGGACGGGATTTGGTTCGTCAAGCGAAAAATTGATTAGTACTTAAAAGTCTTTTTCAATAACCGGATATTTATACTCTAAAATTGATTTTAAAACTTCAGGGTTTGAATTTACATAAAATACAGGATCACTTTTTGAATGGTCTGTAAATCCAACTTTCTCACGTAATATGTTTTGAGTTTGTCTGGCAACAGCTTCTCCTGAATCTATAATCTGGATGTGCTCCGGAAGTATCTTTTTAATTTGTGGAATTAGATACGGGTAATGGCTACAACCTAACACCAGATAATCAATATTAGCATCGATCATGGGTTTTAAATATGATTCCAGTAATTGAGTCATCTCAGGTGAGTTCAAATTCCCATCTTCAATTAGTTGAACAAGTCCATAACCTACTTGTTCAATTATTGTGGTGTTTTGAAACATTTCAGCCGTTTTGTTGAACAACTCACTATTCAGCGTTCCTTTTGTTGCTAAAATCCCTATAACCTGCGTTTTTGAGTTGTTTGCAGCAGGTTTTATAGCAGGCTCAATTCCTATAAAAGGAATGTCATAATCATCACGAAGTTCACGAATTGCATTTGTAGTGGCGGTATTACACGCTACTACTATAAGTTTACAGTTCTGTTCGAGTAAAAAATCAACATTTTTTTTGCTTAAGGCAACAATCTCTTCTTTGGTTCTTTGACCATAAGGAGCATTTTTGCTGTCCGCTAAATAAATGGTTTTTTCGTTTGGAAGCAGATCGTGAATGGCACTCCAAATGGAAGTTCCTCCAATTCCGGAATCAAAAATGCCTATAGGATTATTATTCGTCATAGTACAAATTTAGTGTTTTTTGAAGTAAATTTATATTCCAATTTAAAGGAAATCTGAGAATATTATGGTTTTTTAATCTTAATTAATTGTAAAAAAAAACTGTCCAAACTTTTAGAGTTTGAACAGCCTTAATTATAAGAAATCCTTTTTTTAGAATCCTAAATCTTTTTTTACATCAGCAGTAATGTTTGGACCATCAGCTAATAAAAGTGTAGAACCATCTAATACATATTGGAAACCTTTTGCTTTTCCAACTTTTTGGATAGAAGCTCTTACTTTTTCCATTAATGGTTTTACGATGTCAGTTTCTTTTTGTTGTAATTCTTTTTGAGCGTTGTCTCTGTAATCAACGATTCTTTTTTGCATGTCCTGAACTTCTTTAGAACGTTCTCCGTTTACAGCATCAGTTACAGTTGCAGCTTCACTTTCATACTTTTTGATTTTTACTTGGTATTCGTCAACCATTTTTTTGTATTCTGCATCATATGTACCACTTAATTTTTGTAGTTGATTTTGTGCATCTAGCATTGCAGGCATTTTCGACATAATCTCGCTAACATCAACATGAGCTACCTTAGCCTGTGCGTTCATTGTGTTACTTGCTCCTAGAATTAGTATTGCAGCAATTAGTAAAGTTTTGATTTGTTTCATCATTTTTAAAAATATTAATTAATTATTGGTCGTATTTGCTTTTTGAGCTTCGGCTTCTTTTGCTTTCTTGGCCGCTTCTCGTTCTTCTAAAATTTTCTTTCTTCTTTCTTCCAGCTCTTTTTTACGTTGCTCGTAAAGTTTTTGTCTTTCTGCCGCCTTATCGACTGCTGGCTCAGTAGTTGTGCCTGCATCAGTTCCGGAAGCAGCAGGCTTAGCTGTTGCGTCAGTTCCTGTGGTGGCAGGTTTGGCCGTTGCATCTTTAGTGGCATCTGTTTTAGCAGGTTCAGAAACCGTGCCATTTTTTTTAGCCTCTCTTTCGGCTGCTATTGCTTTTCTTCTGTCGTCGTATTCCTTTTTCTTAGCTTCCTGTTCGAGTCTTCTGTCTTCGATTAATTTCTCCCTGGCCGTTCTTTTTTCGTCTAATGCTTTTTGTCTGTCCTGCATTGCCGGATTTTCGTCAATTGCATTTTCGAGTTTTTCTTTAGCTTCCTGATCTTTTAACTGTTTTTTAGTTAATTGTTCCCGCTTATCAGTTCGGTTTAAAATACGAATCACCTGATCGCTGATGTCAAATCTTTTATTGCTAAAAAGCATTGTCAAATCTGATGATTTGTCAAAAATAAAATCATAGTTTTTAGCTTCAGCAATATCTTGTACCGCAGTAAAAACCTGATCTTGAATTGGCTTTGCCAATCCGGCTTTTTGGTGCATTAAATTACCATCAGAACCAAATTGTTTTTGCTGGTAATCCATCATTTCGGTTTCGAGAAATTTAATCTCTGTTTCTCTTTCGTCAATAAGTTCCTTAGTAAGCAAAGCTCTTTCTGCTTTAAGGTTCTCTTTTATTTTATTAATTTCAATTTTTTTAGCTTCTATTTCCTGTTTCCACTTTTGAGCTTTCAACTCCAATTGAGCTTTTGCTTCTTTGTAGTCAGATACATTTTCTAAAATATACTCCATGTCAATGTAACCAATCCTTGTCGTTCTAGTCTGAGCGTTGCTTGTATTTGCTACAATCAATGCTAAAAAGATAAATAAAAATTGTTTTCTCATAATATTAGTATATTTTAAATTTTTAAACAAATGTATTAAAAATTCTACTAAAATTGTTGCCCAATTATAAACCCAATGTGTTTACCGTGTGCTTTTGTTTCTCCTGGTTGAGGATCGAAACCGTAACCCCAGTCAATACCTAATAATCCAAATGCTGGCATGAAAACACGTAAACCAACTCCGGCAGAGCGATACAGGTCAAATGGGTTGTAATCTTTAAAGGTTGGGTACGATGAACCAGCTTCTAAAAAGGCTAATGCATAAATCGATGCCGATGATTTTAATGTAATTGGATAACGTAATTCCATAGAGAATTTGTTGTAAATAGTTGCTCCAATTTGATCGCCATTTGCGTTTACAGGCGTTAGTGCATTATTTTCATAACCTCTTAATCCAATTGTTTCTCTACCATCCATAGAGTAATTTGCCATCCCGTCTCCTCCTAAATAAAAACGTTCAAATGGTACAACACCTCTTGACTGATCATAAGCACCTAAGAAACCAAATTCTGTTAATGTTCTTAAAACTAATTTGCCATACACTTTAGTATACCAATCAGCTTTAAATTTGATTTTATAGTACTCTAACCAATTGTATTTTTTCTGATCTACTTTTCCCTGATCAGTATCTGCACTTGCAAAATCAGAACCAACACTTGCAAGACCTGATGATCCGTTTACAGTTTCAGTTTTTACATAATCACCAGTGTTAAGTGGTTTACCATCTATACCAGAAGTTGGAGTTCCTGTATATTGTGATTTGTATTCTTTTTGATTCTTTAGGTCTCCATAATCAATTCCGTTAAATAACGAGTATGGAGGTGTAACTTTTGCAGAAATACTAAAGTCGGAACCATAAGTTGGGAAAATTGGGTTAACCCCTTTATTACTTCTTGAAAGTCCGATTGTATATGCTAAGTTTCTTGATGCCCCATTACCAAAAGTAAATAATCCTGTGTTGTAATTATTTAAATCGTAATGTTGGTAACTAACCGATTGAGATAAAACAAAGTAATCATCCGGCACGGTAAGTCTTTTTGCTAAACCAACTTGTAATGTTAAGATGTTAAAACTTTTGCTTTTATCTACAGTTCTGGTAGCGTAATTGTTTAAGAATTGTTTACTATAGGAGATAGATGAACTAAATTGTACTGGTTTTTTTCCTCCAAACCATGGTTCAGAGAATGACAAACTATAGGTTTGGAAATAGGTACTTCCTTGTAAACGAAGTGCTACTTTTTGTCCATCTCCCATTGGTAATGGTTTGTAAGATTCTTTGTTAAAAATGTTTCTTGCTGAGAAGTTATTGAACGAAAGACCTAAAGTTCCAATGAAACCTCCACCACCGTAACCTCCCTGAAGTTCGACCTGGCTGGATCCTTTTTCGACAACATGGTATTCAATATCTACTGTTCCTGCGCTGGCATCTACATTCTTGAACTTTGGATCAATTGCTTCAGGATCAAAGAATCCTAACTGACCAATTTCACGAATAGTCCTTACTAATTGTTCTTTGCTGTATTTTTCTCCCGGCTTAGTTCTAAGTTCACGGTAAATAACATGATCGTTTGTTTTGTCGTTTCCAACAACAGAGATTTTATTGAAATAAGCAATTGGTCCTTCAGTAACTCTAATTTCGAAATCGATCGTATCATTTACTGTTTTTACCTCGACAGCATTGATGTTAGAGAATAAATAACCATTGTTTTGGTATAGGTTTGTGATATCTTCAGCGTCTGGCTTTGTTTTGTCTGCAATACGTTTTTCCAGTAAAACGCCATTATAAGTTTCTCCTTTTTTGATACCCAGATAGCGATTTAATAGTTGGTCAGAATAAACAGTATTTCCTAAGAATTTAATATTACCAAAGTAATATTTGTTTCCTTCTTCCATTTTAATTTTGATCGCAAGCATATTTTTATCCTTGTTATAGGTAACAGAATCATAAATTATACGTGCATCACGATATCCTTTTTCTTTATAAGCCGCAACCACTTTTTCTAAGTCGGTTTTGTATTTTTCAGGGATGAACTTTGAAGATTTTAAGACACGAAATACATTCTTCTGTTTAGTGTCTTTCATTGCAGATCGTAATTGATTTCCGGTAAGTTGTTTATTACCAATGAAATCAATACTGCTGATTTTTACTTTATCGCCTTTGTCTACCCGAACGAGCATATTTACCTGATGTCCGTTAATGGTATCAGGAGTGTTTGTAATGGTAACTTTAGTGTTGTAAAAACCTTCTTTTTTATATTTATTTTCTATATAATTTTTAGTTGTCGTAATTAAGTTTTCGTTGACAATTTTATTTTTGGTTAAATTGTTGTCCTTAATTAATCCTTCTACTTTGCTTTTCTTTATACCAACAAATTTTACCTCGTTTAATTTGGGAAGTTCGACGATATTTAAGTCCAGGTAAATACTGTCATTTTCGACTTTGTTTACATAAAATGCGATTTCATCAAACAGGCCAAGTTTGCCTAGTTTTTTGATAGCACCACTAATTTCTTCGCCAGGAACTGTTATTTCCTGTCCTTTTTGAAGACCGGAAAAGGTAACAACAGTTTGTTCATTGAAGCTTATTTTACCAACAACAGAAACTTTAGCAAGAATGTATTTTTTTCCCTGATCAAAAGGAACTCTTTCTTGTGCTTTTATTTGTGAAAAACTACCCAAAAGGATTAGGGTAAAGACTATTTGTATTCTTTTTTGTAACACTAAAAAATTATTTAATTTGTTCACTGGTTTTTCCAAATCTACGTTCTCTTTTTTGATAACTAATAATAGCCTCATATAAATCTTGATCTTTAAAGTCTGGCCACAAGACATTAGTAAAATATAATTCTGCATAGGCGATCTGCCACAACAAAAAATTACTTATTCTATGTTCTCCACTTGTTCGTATTAATAAATCTACGTCAGGTAAATTTTGCGTGTAAAGATGCTCATTTATAATTGAATCGTCAATACTGTCTATTGAAATTATATTATTTTTAACTTTATCACTGATGATTCTCACAGCATTTACCAATTCTTCTCGTGATCCGTAACTTAAAGCCAGTGTCAGAGTAAGACGCGTATTATTTTTTGTCTTTTCGATTACATCCAGAAGCTCTTTTTGAGCTGATTTTGGTAATTTATCAAGATTTCCAATTGCATTAAGTCTGATATTGTTTTCTTGTAAGGTAACAAGCTCTTTTTTTAATGAATTGATCAAAATTCTCATTAGTGCTTCTACCTCTAATTTTGGACGATTCCAGTTTTCTGTCGAAAAAGCATATAAGGTTAGGTACTCTATGCCAAGTTTAGCACAAGTTGTGATTGTTTTTTTTACAGATTTTGTTCCGTTTTCGTGACCAAATGCTCTTAAAAAACCTTGTTGTTTTGCCCAACGGCCGTTTCCGTCCATAATAATGGCCAGATGCTTGGGTAAGTTTGTTTGATCTATAGAGTCTATTAAATTCATGTTATTATTCTGCGCAATAGCAAGGTTTTTGTCCAAAGGTATACGTTAAAGTAATACCAGAAAAGATATACCAATCATTATTATTTAGATTTCCAAACTGAAATATGTTTGTGTTTTTTGTGTTGGGGTTGCTTGAGTCAATATCGTCTGTAAAAGTATACCGGGCTCCAACTTCTGCGCCTATAACAAAATGAGGTGTTACATTAGATTTTATACCTAATATAATAGGTATAGCAAATGAACTCGAATTTTTTGAATAGGTTACATTTGGACTGGTCTTGAAACGATATAACTGATCGTAAAGAAAGTAATTTAATCCTGAATATATATAAGGAGTAACTTTAGTATGATAATCGTGCAGATTGAAATCGAAAAAATTGAATTCTAATCCGGCTGAAAGTTCTTTAATATCATTTTCAAAGCTATAGCCTCTTTGATTTCTTCCGGTCTCTTTTGAATCGAGATCGTTTCCTGCTACAGTTGACTGGGTGTAGGAGAATCGGTATGCATGTCGTGGACTTTTATTCCATTTATACAATATGCCAAAAGCCAGTTTTTCCGGAGCGATATAAGTTGTTTTACCTACGTCACCTACAAAGTTGCTTCCACCAAGAAAAACACCAATCTCATTGATCTGAGCATTTAGTGTGATAAAGGGGAAAAAACATAACAATAAATTAAAAATTTTCTTCATTTAATTCAAAATTGCGTGCAAATATAATAATTATCAATACGAATCAACGTTCCTTTAGTTAAATGTGCTTTTTTTTCAATTTACAATATGATTTTGAGACATTTAATAAGGATTCGATACATGCAGAACGAGAAAAAGTCCTATTATCGTATAGTGGTGAACCAGAAAAAAACTTAATTTCTCTTATCTTCTCCCCAAAGCAGTTTGTTTCTTAGTGTTTTTAAGAAGGTTTCGCCCGGAATTTCAACCATTTTTATTTTAAAGTCAGTTTTTTTGATGGTTAGAACCGATTCATTTTTTACTGAAGCAATTCTGGAGTCTAGTGAAACTAAGTAATGATCTTCTCTTCCTGATACTCTGAGTTTAATTTCAGTATCATCCGGAATAACAAGGGGTCTTGCTGTTAAGTTATGGGGGGCAATAGGGGTAATCACTAAGCTTTTAACATCGGGTGTTAATAATGGGCCTCCACAGCTTAGAGAGTATCCTGTTGAGCCTGTTGGTGTTGAAATGATTAAGCCGTCTGCCCAATATGAATTTAAATATTCATTGTTCAGGTAAGTCTCGACAGTAATCATCGAAGTCGTGTCTTTTCTGCTTACTGTAACCTCATTCATGGCAAAATTCAAATCTTCTTCAATAGCGTCATTTTTTGGATCACAGGTTAAGCTTAGTAAGGTTCTTTCAGAAGTAGTATAATTTTTGTCAATTACAAACTGCAAAAAATTATCAATGTTTTCTTTTTGAACAGTGGCCAAAAAACCGAGCCTGCCTGCGTTTATTCCTAAGATTGGGACACCGGAATTACGAACCAGGGTGGCAGCTCTTAAAATGGTTCCGTCTCCACCAATACTAATCAACATTTCATAGCTATTATCTAATGAAGTACTGGATGAAAAAGTTTCGTATTCTTTTTTAACAAGTTGTTTTTCGTAAAGCATTTTTAGAAAGTTTTCTTCAATTACCATTTCAACATTATTAGTGTTGAAAAACAAAAAAATGTCTTTGATAATGGGTTCTGTACTGTTCTGATAATACTGTCCGTAAATAGCTATTTTCATTCTTTTTGATTAGATAATGAAGTAATGTGTCAATTTGAGAATTAAATAATGTAAAAATCCGGAAATGCAAGAATTGCCGAACAGACAAATTCTGAGATTGCCAGATTGGTCATTTATATGTTGAGATATTTATCCAGGTAATCTGAACGTTCTTTTAAACTGTTGATGTAAGCATCTTCCTGATGTTCTGAAATAATTTCGTAATTATAACGTCTAAAAGTCTGAATGATTTCATTCATAGGTCCCACACCAATCTTTAATGTAATCTGAACATTTTCTAAATCTGCTTCAGAAATAAAACAGCCCAGGATTTTACCATTATTACTTTCAACAATTTGTGTTACCTGACCCATGGAATAATCTAAAAGCCCTTTTTGAACGATAATGATGCCGCCTTGTTCTTTTAAAAATGGGGTTTCCTGAAAAAATTTCATGATGTCTTCCATTTCATAATACCCGATGTAGGTATTGTTTTCATCAAGGATCGGAATTACATTCGTGTGATTTTTGGCAAAAACTTCTAAGACATCCAGCCACATCATGGATTTTCTGGCAAAAAAGCGCTCCAGGGTATACTTGTAATCAATTGCTTTTTTGTCTGTATCAAAAGTCTCAACATCGTCAGAAGCAATACTTCCAATAAAAATTCCGTTTTCCAAAACCGGAAAATGTGAAAAATTCAAGTCAGCAAAAAAGTCCTGAACCGAGGCGATCGTTTCCTGACTGTCAATCGCTCTGAAATCATTGGTGATATAGTTTGTAATTTCTGTCATAAATCAATTGAGGATATTTCATTGCAAAATAATCAAAAAATAGCAAAAACTGCTACGTTTTACTTTGTATTTTTGTCGTAACAAATATAGTGTTACTAGAATTAATTATCTATTTATATGACAAAGTTAAGTGTAAATATCAATAAAATTGCAACCCTTCGAAATGCACGAGGCGGAAATGTTCCTGATTTATTAAAAGTGGCTGCCGATATTCAGAAATTTGGAGCTCAGGGAATCACGATTCACCCCCGTCCGGATGAACGTCACATTCGTTATCAGGACGCTCGTGATTTAAAAGCAATAGTACATACCGAATACAATATTGAAGGAAATCCTCAGCATAATTTTATCGATTTGGTTTTAGAATGTAAACCAGCACAAGTAACATTAGTTCCCGATGCAATTGGTGCCATTACCTCTTCGGCAGGTTGGGATACGATAAAGAATCAATCTTATTTAACAGAGGTTATTCAGGAATTTCAACGTAACGGAATCAGAACTTCGATTTTTGTTGATCCGGTTCTGGAAATTATAGAAGGGGCTAAAAAAACAGGAACGGAAAGAATTGAATTGTATACTGAGGCTTTTGCGCATCAATATGATTTAGGAAACAAAAACGGAATTGATCCTTATGTAAAAGCCGCAGAATTAGCCAACGAATTAGGATTGGGAATTAATGCCGGCCACGATTTAAGTTTAGATAATATTCAGTTTTTCAAACAAAATATTCCAGGTTTATTAGAAGTTTCTATTGGTCACGCTTTGATTGCTGAGGCATTATATCTTGGTTTGGATAATGTGGTGAATATGTATTTGAATAAATTGAAGTAATTCCTCAATACTTAAAATTGTAATATGTTATACTCAAAAATAGAAGGAGAAGGAAAGCCATTTATCATTATGCACGGATTTTTGGGCATGTCTGATAACTGGAAAACTTTGGCGGGACAATATGTAGAAGCCGGATTTCAGGTTCATATTTTAGATTTAAGAAATCATGGCCGCAGCTTTCATTCAGACGAATGGAGTTATGAAGCCATGGTGCAGGATGTTTTCGAATACTGTCAGGCCAACCAATTAACTAAAATTGATATTTTAGGACATTCGATGGGAGGGAAGGTAGCGATGCTTTTTGCAACCACACATCCTGATATTGTAGATAAATTAATCGTCGCAGATATTGGACCTAAGTTTTACAAACAACACCATCAGGATATTCTGGCAGGTTTAAATGCAGTTGATTTCTCTGTAAAGCCAAGCCGAAATGATGTAGAAGCTATTTTATCGCAATACGTTCCTGATTTTGGGACACGTCAGTTTTTATTAAAAAACCTGTATTGGATTGAACCGGGGCAATTGGCTTTTAGATTTAATTTAGCTGTTTTTAATACTAATTTAGACGCTATTGGAAAAGCTTTGGCAGATGATTTGATTTTCGAGAAACCAACATTATTTATTCGTGGAGGTAATTCAGGATATATCCCGGATTCAGATTTTGATGCGATCCGTCAGCATTTTCCAAATGTTAAATTCGAAACGATTCCAAATGCCGGACATTGGCTTCATGCCGAAAATCCAAAGCTGTTTTTTGAGTTGACAACTGAGTTTTTAAAAGAATAATTAAGATTTTATAGCCACAGATTAAAAGGATTGTAAAGATTTCTTTCTTTATAACTGCGTCACGTAGACAAAAAAAGATTTAAGCTGATTCTCGCAATTTTTTTACTGCTTTAAAATAAATCTGCTATATCTGCAAAAAATCTGCGTGAAATAAAACACTTTTAATCCAATATAAAATTCATTACTTTTATTACAACTTTAAATCAAAAAAAATATGAAAATATTACTTAGACTCCTTGTTACTGCAGCCTTGGTTTTGTTAATTGCTAATTTACTAACAGGAGTACATGTTGCCAGTTTTGGCACTGCAATAATTGTAGCAGTTGTTTTAGGATTGCTGAATCTTTTTATAAAACCCATATTGGTTATCCTGACATTGCCGGTTACCTTTATTACTTTAGGTTTGTTTTTATTGGTAATAAATGCCATCATTATTTTATTGTGTACTAATATTGTGGGCGGCTTTGCGGTCGATTCTTTCTGGACGGCATTAATATTTAGTGTTATATTGTCTGTACTTCAGTCTGTTACTTATAGAATACTTGGAGACGATAAATAAAATAAATAAAGAAAGCGTGTTTAAAACCGCTTCAAATACAATAGATTAAAAACTTGGTTGGGTTGCAAAAATTTTATAATTTTGCAACCCAATTTTATTATGTAAATTAAAGAAGAAGATGGATATTAAAAGAGTAGCAATAGACGCTGTGAATGAAACAATTGTAATGACAGTTGTTCACATGGATTATAAAGGTCAAGTAGCAAAAAGAATAAACGAAAAAATGCCTTTGGCTACCGTTAAAGGTTTTAGAAAAGGACAAGTTCCTAAAGACCTTGTTGAAAAACAATACGGAAAAGCGATTAAGCAGGAAGAAGTTAAAAAAGTAGTTGATTTGGCTTTAGAGCGTTTTGTTCAATCTGAAAGATTAAATCTTTTAGGAACTCCTCTTGCTAAAGAAAACGAAAACTTTGATTGGGATGCTGAAGAACTAACTTTCGAATATGAAATTGGTTTAGTGCCTAACTTCGAAATTGATTTAGAAGCAAAAAACAATATCGTAAAATATATCGTTACTGCTGATGATAAATTAATCGACGGACAAGTAGAGCGTATCCAAAAACAATTTGGAAAAGCAATTCCACAAGAAACGGTTTCTGCTGATTCTGATTTGACAGGAACTTTTTCTAACGAAGAAAAAGGGATCAACAATACTACTACAATTGCATTATCTACTTTCAATAAAGCTGCTGCTGATAAATTCATCGGTAAAAAAGTTGGAGATGTTGTTGCTGTAAGCACAAAAGGTTTATTCGAAGATGACCACCAGTTAATGGATTACCTAAAAGTGGGCCATGATGATGTTCACGGTTTAGATATCGAAGTAAACTTTACTATCGAAGCTATCAACGGAGCTGAATTGGCAGAATTAAACCAGGAGTTATTTGATAAACTTTTTGGTGAAGGAAAAGTAGCTTCCCTTGAAGATTTGAAAGCTAAAATTAAAGAAGATGCTGAAGCTCAATTCGCACAGCAGGCAGATCAAAAATTATTATTAGACGTTCAGGATTTCCTAATCGAAAATACAAAATTTGATTTACCGGCTGAATTCCTTAAAAAATGGTTGCAAACTGTTGGAGAGAAAAAACTTTCTGCAGAAGAAGCTGAAGTTGAATACGCAAGATCTGAAAAAGGATTACGTTTTCAATTGATCGAAGGAAAAGCAATGGCTCAAAGCAATATCCAAATTACATTTGAAGATTTGAAAGCTTTTACAACAAACGCTATCAGACAACAAATGGCTCAATTTGGACAAACAAATCCAACTGACGAAGAAGTACAGGGAATTGTGGCCAGAGTTTTATCTAACCAGGAAGAAGTAAAAAGACTTTCTGAGCAGGTTGTGGCTGAAAAATTGTTGGAAGTGTTTAAAGAAAAAGCAAATCCAACAACTAAAGAAGTGACTTACGAAGAATTTATTGCTGCTTCTTACGGAGAATAATTTCTAAAAAAAATAAGTATATTTGAGCGTCAGGAGAATTTTTTTCCTGACGCTTATTTTTTTGTTTTAGGTTTATTGAAGTTCGGGAACTTGAGACAAATTAAACCTGAAACAAAAAATAAGACAAATTGACATCCTTTAGAAAGAGGTATAACCTTTGATGGAAGAATAGTACAGATATAACGTAAAACTTAGAACACTTAAAATATGAACTACGGTAAAGAATTTAAAAAATTTGCTACAAAGCACCAGGGAGTAAACGCAATGTACTACGACAAAATCGTAGCAGCAATGAATCCAACTAATATGACTCCATACATTATCGAAGAACGTCAGTTGAATGTTTCTCAATTAGATGTGTTTTCAAGACTAATGATGGACAGAATTATCTTTTTAGGAACAGGTATTGATGATCAGATCGCAAATATCGTTCAGGCACAATTATTATTCTTAGAAAGTGCCGATGCCTCAAAAGACATTCAGATTTACTTAAATTCTCCTGGAGGAAGCGTTTACGCAGGATTAGGAATTTATGACACCATGCAATATATCAAACCAGACGTGGCTACAATTTGTACAGGTATGGCAGCCTCTATGGGAGCTGTATTATTATGTGCAGGGGCAGCAGGAAAACGTTCGGCTTTACCACATTCAAGAGTAATGATTCACCAGCCATCAGGAGGAGCACAAGGAGTTGCAACTGACATGGAAATTAACCTGCGTGAAATGCTGAAGCTGAAAGATGAATTATATAATATTATTTCTCAACATTCAGGACAAACTTTTGATAAAGTACACAAAGACAGTGAGCGTGATTACTGGATGAAAGCCGATGAAGCTAAAGAGTACGGAATGATTGATGAAGTATTGAGAAGAAGCTAAATTTTTTTAAGGTTCGAAGTTGCAAAGGAACTAAGGTCCAAAGATTAACTTGAAACTTGAAACAAAATTAAACTTGAAACAAAAAAATAAAAGTTAATAAGTTACTAAGTTTTTGAGGTTTTAGTAATAAATCTCAGAAACTTAGTAACTTTGCAGCTTAGTAACTAAAAAAGAATGGCTAAAGTAGTATTAGAATGTTCGTTTTGTGGAAGAAAAAAGCCAGAAACCAATTTATTGATTGCAGGTATTAATGCACACATCTGTGATAAGTGTATTGAACAGGCACACGGAATTGTATTAGAAGAATTAAAATCAAGCGGAAGTGCAAAACTTGTTGGAGACTTAATTTTAAAGAAGCCAAAAGAAATCAGAGCTTTCTTAGATCAATATGTTATTGGTCAGGACCAGACAAAAAAAGTAATGTCGGTTGCGGTTTACAATCACTACAAGCGTTTAATGCAACAGCAATTAGATGACGAAGTAGAGATTGAAAAAAGTAACATCATCATGGTAGGTCAAACGGGAACCGGAAAAACATTGGTAGCCAAAACTATCGCAAAAATGTTAGACGTTCCTCTGGCTATCGTAGATGCAACCGTACTTACAGAAGCAGGCTATGTAGGTGAAGATGTCGAAAGTATTTTGACACGTTTGCTGCAAGCTGCTGATTATGATGTGACCAAAGCCGAAAGAGGAATTGTATTTATAGATGAAATTGACAAAATTGCCCGTAAGAGCGACAATCCATCTATAACACGTGACGTTTCTGGTGAAGGTGTACAGCAGGCTTTATTGAAATTACTGGAAGGAACAGTTGTAAATGTGCCACCAAAAGGAGGTCGTAAACATCCGGACCAGAAATTTGTTGAAGTAAATACTCAAAACATCCTGTTTATTGCAGGTGGAGCATTTGATGGCGTTGAACGTATTATTTCTAAACGTTTAAACCGTCAGGCAGTTGGATATTCTACTTCTAAAAACGTTGACAATATTGACAAAGACAATTTGCTTCAATATATTATTCCAAAAGATATTAAAGATTTTGGATTGATTCCGGAGATTATTGGTCGTTTGCCGGTCTTAACACATATGGATCCTCTTGACAGAGAAACTTTACGTGCTATTTTAACACAACCTAAAAATGCCTTAATCAAACAGTATCAGAAGTTATTTTTAATGGATGATGTTGAATTTAATATTAGTGATGAAGCATTAGATTTTATTGTTGATAAAGCTTTAGAATACAAATTAGGAGCTCGTGGATTACGATCATTGTGTGAAGCTATCCTGACAGATGCGATGTATGAATTGCCAAGTTCAGATGATAAAATTTTGACAATCGACAAAGATTATGCAAAACATACTTTGAATAAAAATTTATTGAAGCGAATGGAAATTGCTTCTTAAATATTGAAGTAACTTTTTCAGAGTTTATATATAAACCTGTTCATTTATTTGAACAGGTTTTTTTATACTTTTATAAGACTGTTTCTGTTTTGTGTAAATTATGACCATGAAAAAAATATTTTTTGCTTTGAATTTAATCCTGTTTTTGTCCTGTAATAAGAATAAAGATGTTCATGAAGTAAATTTATCAGGTGCTGTACATACAGATGAAACAACTTCGAAAATAATACCCCGGGATGAGATTAAACAGATTGATTACAGTACTTATTATAAAGAAGCACGAGAATATTGCAAAAAGAAGAATCTAAATCAGGATACCTTTATTTTGATAGATCTGGGAGTTCATTCCGGTTTAAAAAGGTTTTTTGTATATGATTTTAAAAAAGATAAAGTTTTGAAATCCTATCTGGTAAGTCATGGTTGCGGAGATAATAGATGGGGAGCAACCCTGACAAAAGACAACGCTTCAATAAGTAATGAATTTGATTCACACAGTTCTTCAATAGGGAAATTTGTTATCTTGGATCGGGGCGTAAGTCAATGGGGGATTAAGGTGAATTATATTTTGCAGGGAAAAGATAAAACAAATTCAAACGCCAGAAGCCGTGCTATAGTTTTGCATTCCTGGGAAGCTATTCCAAATGATGAAGTTTATCCCGTGGGCACCCCTGAAGGTTGGGGATGCCCGGCAGTCTCGAACGAAAGTATGAAAGAAATTGACGAGCTTTTGAAAACTCATAATAAGGTCTTAATGTGGATTATTAAATCATGATTACCATATTCTTTGCCGCATTTTGTCAATTATGAAAAATATGTTTCCGGTATAGCCCTGATCGAAACGATATCCTGTTGTTGCGGCGTTTGCAACAATAGATATGTGTAGAGCAGGACTAGAGGTGATTTGGAATAACCTGGCTTCTGCTCCTTAAAATATTACTGTACTCTAAACTTTTCCCTGTATTCGATGGGTTTCATGCCAACCATTTTATAAAATACTTTTCGGAATGCTTTTGGATCATTATATCCGGTTTTTTCAATAATTTCAGAAATCGAAAGCTGTGTTTGTTCCAGATATTTTTTAGAACTTTCTACTCTTATATTTTGCAAATATTCAATTGGCGGAATACCTGTCACTTGTTTGAAACGGCGTGTCATGTTTCTGGCACTTGTTGGAATGTCTTTAGTGATTTCTTCCAGTTTTTCGATGCTGTGATACTGGCTTTCGATTTTTTGCTGTAACATCGCAACTAAAGTATCATTATGCAAATGATTGGGCCTAAAAGTGCTAAAATAACTTTGCTTGTATCGGTTAAGGTCAATTGAGAATATTTTGGCGATCTGAACGGCAATTTCATTTCCGCAATATTTCTGAATCAGCAAGATCAATAGATGGAAAGTGGAGGTTGAGCCGCCACTGGTGTATAAACTGCCATCGGCTGTCAAGGTTTCTTCGGGTTTTAATTTTACCATGGGAAAAGCTTTTGTAAAAGCACTGCAGGCATCAACATGCGTTGTAGCGAGTTTTTCGTTCAATAAGCCTGAAGCGGCAAACAAAAAAGCACCTGTACAAAAACTGGCCAATTCGGCTCCTGCCTGATGTTGTTTTTTTAACCACGGAATGAAATTCTTATTTTTGGCAATCATTTCGTTCATATTATCAGTGGTGAAAGCAGGGATTAAAATCAAATCTAAAATTTCAACAGAGTCTTGTATTGAATTGACTTCATAACCAAATAGTATTTCCTGACTGATTTGCTCAGCCGATTGAAAAACCATAATTTCAAAATACTTTTCATTTTTAGAGAGTTTGTTAGCCGTTTCAAAAACTTCTAAAATGGCAGCTATACTTAATAATTTATAGTCGTGCGGTACAATTAAACCTATTTTCTTACTCATGATATTTTTGTTTTTAGGAAAACTATGCAAAAATAACGATTTTGTCTTAAATGACCCTAAAGTTGACTTTTAATGTATCTCAAAGCTAATTGTAATATTTTAAATTTGCTTTAAATAATTTGTAATTTTATATAAAAACTACGCTTAATTTTAAGAAAAATATAATGATAACAGTTCAAAATACAATCAGTGCTGCTATAGATAAAGTTTGGAAAATCTGGACAATTCCCGAGCACATTCAAAAATGGAATAATGCCTACGATAGCTGGCATACTCCTTATGCCGAAAATGATTTGAAAGTTGGGGGAAAATTCAAATACACCATGGCGGCCAAAGATAAAAGCCTGCAATTTGATTTTGAAGGATGGTATACTAAAGTCGAACAATTTTCAATAATAGAATACAAACTTGTCGATGGCAGAACCGGTAGCGTACATTTTGAAAGCATTGGCAATAAAGTAAAAATAACGGAGGTATTTGAACCTGAAGCAGGAAATCCTGAAAATATGCAGAAAGAGTGGTGCCAGAACGTAATTGATAATTTTAAAACATATGTCGAAAGTTTTTAGTTCTTTTAAATCAAAGAAGAATAACCCAGTTTGTAAAAGTGTAATTTTAAAAAAAAATATATAATGATAACAGTACAAAATACAATTCATGCATCAATAGATAAAGTTTGGGAATTCTGGACATTACCGGAACATATTACAAAATGGAGTTTTGCTTCTCCGGAATGGCACACACCTTATGCTGAAAATGATTTAAGAGAAGGCGGAAAATTTACATCGACCATGGCTGCAAAAGATGGCAGTATGAGTTTTGATTTTGGGGGCGAATATACTCTGGTAGAAAAAAACAAAGCAATTGAATACATTCTGGGCGATGGAAGAAAAGTTGAAATTAGTTTTACAGAAACATCAGACGGAGTAGAGGTAATTGAAAGTTTTGATCCTGAAACTCAAAATCCGGAAGAAATGCAACGCGGAGGATGGCAGGCTATTCTGGATAATTTTAAAAATTATGTTGAGAATAATTAGTTTTTTTCTAAAGGTTCAAAATGGCAAAGTTATACAGGTGCTGTTTTTTTTTTTCTTTTTTGAAAACTTGAAATTAAACTTAAAAAAAACTTTATACCTCGCGTCTTTACGATCCAATAAGCACCTTTTAGGAGCATACATTAAATTGCCTTCTATAATTATATGGTTTAAAATTTTAAAATAAAAAAGATGATAAAACAAATTTGGCTGAATTTGCCGGTAAAAGAGGTGGCAAAATCTAAAGCTTTTTTTTCGAAAATTGGTTTCTCTTTTAATGAAGAACACGACACGCCAAGCTCAACTTGTATGTTGGTGGGAGAAGGAAAATTTGTGGTAATGCTTTTTGAAGAATCATTATTTGCAGGTTTTTCTCAAAATAAACTAACGGATACACAATCAAGTTCAGAAATTCTGATTTCTATTGATGCAGAAAGTGTAGCGGAAGTTGATGAATTAGCAAAGAAAGTCGAAGAAGCCGGCGGAAATGTCTTTACGCCTCCTGCCGAAAGTCAGGGCTGGATGTATGGCTTTGGTTTTGCTGATTTAGACGGTCATCGCTGGAATGTTTTATTTATGGATTTTAGTAAATTATCATAATCATGGAAACTTTAGAATTTAAAATAAGAATCAAAGCTTCAGCAGAGAAAGTCTGGTCGGTTTTATGGAATGATGAAACCTACAGAAAATGGGCGGGAGTTTTTTATGAAGGGTCATATGCCGTAAGTGATTGGAAAGAAGGCGGAAAAATACATTTTCTGGGGCCTAATGGTGGAGGAATGCATAGCATAATCGAGAGAAAAATCCCAAATGAATATATGGCTTTTAAGCATTTGGGAGAAATTAAAGATTTTAAAGAACTGCCTATTGATGAAGAAACGGAAAAATGGAGTGGTGCAATAGAAATATATCGATTAACCCCTGATGATGGGTTTACAGATCTTGTAGTTCAGGTTGATGTAGTCGAAAAATTTATTGATTATTTCAAGGATGCTTTTCCGAAAGGGCTGGAAATAGTAAAACAACTTTCAGAGAATTAGGAATAAAGAAAAATAGAATAAAGAAAATAGAATAAAGAAAATAGAGCAAAGAAAATAGAATAAAGAAAATAGAATAAAGAAAATAGAATAAAGAAAATAGAGCAAAGAAAATAGAAGAAAGAAAATAGAAGAAAGAAAATAGAAGAAAGAAAATAGAAGAAAGAAAATAACAAAAAAACAAAATATCATGGCAACATCAGTAAACCCTTATTTAATATTTAACGGAAATTGCGAAGAAGCATTTCTATTTTATAAATCCGTTTTTGGAGGAGAATTTCCTTATATCGGAAAATTTAAAGACATGCCTGCAGGTGAAGATGGAGGTTGTGCCCAAATATCAGAAAAAGATGCCAATAGAGTAATGCACGTTTCGCTGCCAATTGGAAATACCATTTTAATGGGAAGTGATAGTAACGACCAATCTGGCGATGTCGTTTTTGGAGGAAATTTTTCGGTATCAATAAATGTCGAAAGCGCAGCAGAAGGCGATAGAATCTTCAACGGACTTTCAGCAGGAGGAACCATTTACATGCCCATGAATAAAACGTTTTGGGGAGCTTATTTTGGAATGTTCAAAGATAAATTCGGGATAAGCTGGATGGTTAACTTTGACGAAAATCAGCCAGGAAATAATTAAAAAGTTACGTTATTTTAATAGCGGAACATTATTGTTAAATTACTTGAAAAAGCACATCATTATGTGCTTTTTCTTTTCAAAAAAACAAAGATTATCCTTTTTTATCAGCAAGAGATTGCCGATTTTTGTCGCTTCAAAATCAACACAGATAAAATGGCAATAGAAGATAAAGAAATTATTTTATTAAAAGTTTCAGGACATGATAAAATAGGGGTTACAGCAGGTTTAACAGCTGTATTGGCTACTTATGATGCCAATATTTTAGATATTGGCCAGGCTGATATTCATGATACCCTTTCTTTGGGGATTTTGTTCGAAATTGAAGCCGGTTCTTCTTCGGGACCTGTTTTAAAAGACTTATTGTTTAAGGCCTATGAACTGGAAATTAAAGTAAAGTTCATTCCAATCTCTATCGAAGATTACGAAACGTGGGTAAAATCACAATCAAAGCAGCGCTATATAATTAATATTTTAGGAGAGAAACTGGCAGCGTCACAGTTGGCCGCAGTAACTAAAATAATGTCAGATCAAAACCTGAATATCGATTCTATAATTCGATTGACAGGAAGAACGTCTATTGTTGAAAAAGAACAATATCCGCGTTCTTGTATTCAATTATCCGTTACCGGAGAAATTGTAAACAAGATCATCATGACAGCAAGTTTCATGGAAATTTCCAGAACTTTAAATGTTGATATTTCGTTTCAGGAAGATAATATTTACAGAAGAAACCGTCGTTTGGTTTGCTTCGATATGGATTCTACTTTAATCCAAACCGAAGTTATCGACGAACTGGCGGAATTAAATGGAGTAGGAGAACAAGTGCGCGCCATTACCGAATCAGCAATGAATGGTGAAATTGACTTCAACGAAAGTTTCAAACAGCGTATGGCATTGTTAGAAGGTTTGAGTGAAGATGTTTTGCAGAATGTTGCCATCAATTTGCCCATTACACAAGGTGCCCATCGTTTAATGAAAGCCCTGAAATATTATGGTTATAAAACGGCAATTCTTTCCGGAGGTTTCACTTATTTTGGAGAATATCTTCAAAAAGAGCTCGGAATCGATTACGTTCACGCCAATCAGTTAGAAATAAAAGACGGAAAACTTACCGGTAAATATTTAGGAGATATTGTTGACGGACAAAAGAAAGCAGAGTACCTAAAAGCTATTGCAGAAAAAGAAGGTATCCACATCAACCAAACGATTGCGGTTGGAGATGGGGCAAACGATTTACCAATGCTAAACTTAGCTGGTCTGGGAATTGCTTTTCATGCCAAACCCAAAGTAAAAGAAAACGCAGCAACCTCAATTTCAAGTTTAGGTCTTGACGGGGTTTTATATTTGCTAGGGTATCATGATCGATATATTGATATGATGTAATCGAAAGAATTTTTCTCATGTCCGACCAAGGGAGACTCGGGCGATAGCAAACAGATGAAGTAAGTCACAACTCATAGCCCGGCAAAGATTGGCGACATTCTTTACGGAATTACGGGTGTGATTTCTCCTTTGTCGAAATAACAAACAGAACTTAATAAAGATATACAAGGCTTAGTCTTCAATAAAAGCTAAGGTTTTTTATGGGCATGTCCCTCCGGGTCGGGCTATACGTTCCAATCTTTTTGTTTTTAAAGAAAAAACAAAAAGGATTTCCACTCCTGTCCCTTATGCGATTTAGCATAATTCGTAAATTAATGAACTGTAGTTTTTATAAGCAGTTTAGTTTGAATAGCCTCCTTCTTTAGCTGAAGGAGAAGTATAGCAATAGCTTTATTTTGTTTCACTAGCTAAAGCTGGCGGTAAATCAAGAGTTAGACAGGGTTAATTTCCACCCTTTTCCAATTAAATAGTTTTTACATTTTAAACAAAAGTCTTTTTCTTCATCAATAGGATTTTTGCCTTCAGCATCTCTCATTAAACAGGTTTTTGTTGCGCAATGTGGCAATCCCTCGGTATGACCTAATTCATGTAAAACTACTTTATAGAATTGTATTTCTTTGGTTCTTTTACTCAGTCTAAAATCAGAAACTACACAAGACTTGCCAGGATGATACCCCAATCCCATTACGCCCCAATCTTTAATTTTTCCTTTTGTTACGCTAATGTCACGGTTTGATAAACCTACAATTACAGAATCTTTTCCAATATTATTTTTGATGATTCTGATAATACTGTCAGCCCGGTATCTGTTTCCTGGTTCGTAATACGCCTGCTCAGGGAAAGGAATATTCTGTCTTAATACAACATTTGGATTAATTGCCTGTATTTTGTTGTAAACCGTCTTTGCCTGTTCCGTTTTAAAATCTCCTAAAGGTTGAAGTACAATTGTTTTTTGGTGCTGCTGTTCTTTTGTACAGGAAATAAAAGCAAAAACTAAAATCAAAATGTAATGTCTCATTTTATGAAGTCGATTGTTTTGAACTTTTTCTAAGTGTACTATTTATGAGTAGTTAGAAATTGATTGTATTTAGAACGGAAACATTTGTACTAACGATGTAAATTAGTGGCAAGCTTTAGGTTCTACATTTCCTTCAATTGCTCCAAATAATCTCTCTGATTCGAAAGTCTGGGAATTTTATGTTGTCCGCCTAATTTGTCGCGTTCTTTTAACCAATCGTAAAATAAGTTTTCACGTGCCACATTAATTACCAAAGGGTTTAAAGTCATATTGTTATGGCGTTTGGCCTCATAATCAGAATTTAAAGTTTGTAACGTTTCGTCCAGTACTTTCTGGAAAAGACCAACATCTGCCGGTTTTTTCTTGAATTCAATCATCCATTCGTGGGCACCTTTTTCTTTATCCTGCATAAAAATTGGAGCAACGGTATAATCAATTACCTCCGTTTGGGTAAGCTGACAGGCTTTGGCAATTGCCTGATCGGTATTTTCTACCATTAATTCTTCCCCAAAAACATTAATATGATGTTTGGTTCTGCCGGTAACCCTGATTCTGTATGGATTTAAAGAAGTAAAACGAACCGTGTCTCCAATCAGATAACGCCATAATCCTGAATTTGTAGTAATCACAATCGCATAGTTTTTATTTAATTCAACATCTGCCAGACGAATTACTTTTTGATTGGGAGTTCCAAAAGTGTCCATTGAAATGAATTCGTAAAAAATGCCATAATCCAGCATCAGCAATAAATCGCTTGAATTGTTCAAATCCTGAATAGCAAAAAAGCCTTCAGAAGCATTGTATATTTCGTAATATTTAAAATCTTTACTAGGTAATATTTTTTTGTATTGTTCTTTATAAGGAGAAAAACTCACGCCGCCATGAAAGTAAACTTCCAGATTGGGCCAAATTTCCAATAAGTTCTCTTTGCCTGTATTTTCTAAAACCTTATTCATTAAAACCAGCATCCACGAAGGAACTCCGGCAAAACTCGTTACGTTTTCATTTTTGGTTTCGTTTATAATGGCAGCAATTTTAGCTTCCCATTCGCTCATCAATGAAGTTTTGTTGCTGGGCGTACTGCTAAATTCAGCCCAAATAGGCATGTTTTCAATTAATATAGCCGATAAATCACCAAAGAAAGTATTGTTGTTTTCGTAAATCTGGGAGCTTCCACCCAAACGAAGGCTTTTCCCTAAAAATAATTCAGAATCTTCATTGTTGTTCAGATACAAGCAAAGTAAATCTTTACTGCCTTTATAATGGCAATCTTCCAGCGCTTCGTTGCTTACCGGAATAAATTTACTTTTAGCATTTGTAGTTCCGCTTGATTTGGCAAACCATTTTATAGGAGTTTCCCAGAATACATTTTGTTCACCCTGACGAGTACGTTCAATTAAAGGCTGAAGTTCTTCATAAGTGGCAATCGGAACCCTTTCTGTAAAGGTTTGATAAGAGCTTATGGATTCAAAATCATATTGTTTTCCTATAATTGTGTTTTCAGAGGCCGTTAATAAATTATGCAACAGTTCTTCCTGAACTTCATTTGGATATTTTAAAAAAAGTTCGATTTGATGTATCCTTTGTTTTAGGACCCAGGAAGCAAAAGAGTTGATTATTGATAAGGGCATGGATGATTTTGGATTTTAGATTGCTGATTTTAAATTTTAGATTTTTCAATGGTAGTAAAATCAGGAAATTTAAAATTTGAATATCGATTGACAAATATTAACTTTGCCGTTGTATCAAAAATAGTATTTTTTTGTAAAAAAAAACAGCATTAAGGAGTAAAAGATTGTACTTTAAAAATTGAATTTAGTATTAAATTCAGATTTTAAGAAATTGTCTTTAATCTAAAATCAGCAATCTAAATCTAAAATTCACCAATTCTAATGACATATCAAGGAGTACTTACCAAAATGCAAACTGAACTAGGAAACCCAATTCAGTATTATTTGGTTTTCGAAGACAGTTTTCTAAACATGAATCAGTTATTGAATAAAGAAATTGAGATTAATTTTGCAGGTTTTGAATGTTTGAATTGTCATAAAAAGAAAAAAATATTCCGCCAGGGGTTTTGCTATGATTGTTTTTATTCGAGTCCTGCCGTTGGGGACTGGATTATGCGACCGGAACTGAGTACGGCACACTTAGGCATTGCAGACCGTGATTTAGAATATGAGCAAAAAGTACAATTGCAGCCTCATATTGTGTATCTGGCTTTGGCAAGTGAAGTGAAAGTAGGGGTTACCCGAAAAACTCAGGTGCCAACCCGTTGGATTGATCAGGGTGCTACGCAGGCAATTGCCATTGTTGAGGTCCCCAACCGATATTTGGCCGGAATTACTGAAGTCGCTTTAAAAGATCATTATACAGATAAAACAAATTGGAGAAAAATGCTCCAGAATACAAGCGGGGTTTTTGATTTGCTTGCTGAAAAAGCTAAAGTTGAAAGTTTAATTCCAGCTGAGGTACAAGAGTATTTTTACAATCAGAAAAATGATCTATATGAACTGAATTATCCGGTTTTAAGTTATCCTGCTAAAGTGGCAAGTTTGAATTTAGATAAAACCCCAACCTTTCAGGGAAAGCTTACCGGGATCAAGGGTCAATATCTAATTTTCGAAAACGGAACAGTTTTTAACATTCGTGGTTCAGAAGGGTATGTTGTCACTATAAACGTCTAGTGATAGTCGCAAGTCGTCGACTTTTTGCTGCTAACTGTCTATTATATTGTTATTTAAAGAATAATTTATTGTAATTTTATATCACTTTCCAAGGCATAAACATGTGAATATTAATACATTTCGTTACAATTTTGTAACAAATGCTTATTGGAAGAATTTAATTTTAAAAAATAAAAGAACCTAGATTTGATTTGATCATTTCAAGCTTTATTTCTAAAATTAATTGAAAATTTTATAATTCATAAATTATTTAATAGATGAGTGTTTTAAGCAAAATAAACGACTATAGGCGTGGTATAATGCGCAACCTGACGAAGGATATTGGAAAACCAAAAATGGAAGATGATTTTATTCTGGTTGATAAAACTGAAATTAAGAGGGTTCTTATTTGCAGGCCAAATGCAAGATTAGGAAATCTTTTATTGATAACGCCTCTCGTTCAGGAAGTTTCGGAAACATTTCCAAATTGTAAAATTGACTTATTTGTAAAAGGTACTCTGGCACCTATTATTTTTGAAAATTACGATGTCGTCAATAAAACAATTCACTTGCCTAAAAAACCTTTTAAAAATTTACTTCAATATATAAAGGTTTGGATCTCTATAAAAAAGGAGCCATATGATATGGCCATCAATGTTGATCAAAATTCTTCTTCAGGCAGATTAGCAGTGCGGTTTTCAAATGCCAAATATAAATTCTATGGAGACTCAGGACATGAGGAAACAGACAAAAAAAATGATTTTGATCACATTGCAAAGTACCCCGTTTATAACTTCCGCCACTATTTAACAAAGCTTAGATTAAAGAAAAGTAATAAAATAGTAGCTCCTCTCGACCTTAAATTATCATCTTCTGAAATTGCCCTGGGCAAGAAAACATTACATGATTTAGGAGATGATAACAAAAAAACAATCTGTATTTTTACTTATGCAACCGGAGCAAAATGTCTTTCGGAAGAATGGTGGGAAAAATTTTATGCACAACTCCTGGCCGAATATAAACACTACAATATCATTGAAATCCTGCCTGTAGAAAATGTTTCTCAAATAGGGTTTAAGGCGCCAACATTTTATAGTAAAGATATTCGCGAAATAGGAGCTGTCATTGCCAATGCCGATTTGTTTATTGGTGCCGATAGTGGCATTATGCATTTGGCAAGTGCTGCACAAACTCCAACTATAGGATTGTTTTCCGGAGCAAATATAAAAAAATATGAACCTTATGATAATTGCAGTGTTGCAGTAGATGTTAATTTGTATACTAAAAAAGAGTACATAAAAACAATAAACTCAATTTTAAACAACGGAAAATTAAATATTTATTCAAACGCGATATAAAAAATAGAGTAACAAAAAAAAGGCATCCGTTGTGGATGCCTTTTTTTGTTTTAGTTTTTCTTCTTAAATAAACCATTTATTAAGTCACTTGCTTTTTTAGTGACTTCCTGAGTCTTTTGTTCTTTTTCTGTTTTTGCAGCTTGCGTTGTGTCTTTTGCTTTTGTGTTTTTATTGATTAAATCACTAAGGGCAGAGGCACCTTTTTGGGTTAGCTTTTCTTTTTGCTGATTTGCCACCTGTGAAGCTAAACTGGTAACCGCACTTTTCATATCAGTCGATATTTTCGGATTAGAAAAATTACCTGTAATCATAGCATTTATTGGAATGTTTTCCAGTTTTGCAGCATCTGCAGGCGACATTTTTGCAAGAAACGCATTCGCTTCATTTCCTAAATATTTAGCCGGAACATCTAATTTTAAGTTGTAATTCATAGTTTGGTCAAAACCGTGAGTTCCACCCACTGTAATTTTAATGTCCTGATATTTAATGTCAAATGGTTTTACATTTACTTTCCCGTTCTCAAAAGTTAAAGCAGCCTTAATATCATTTAAATTCACCTTATTCATATCGATAAATTTAATGTTTGAAGTTAAAGCATTTAATACAGTCGAATTTTTAGAATTTATAGTAGTAGAAAGTAATTGTCCTATCAAATCTCCTGAAATCGATTTTAGATCCGGAGTAAGTTCTTTGGCATCAAGATTTCCGTTTAATTTTATCGTCGAATTCAATTTTCCATTGATGATTCCTGCGATAGGTGCAATTTTTTTCATCATGTCCAATTGCGTAAAAGTTTGTGCAATATCAACCTGATTAAAACCTAAATTCATGTCAAAAGTAGGGACTTTTGCTTTGGTTGAAACCGTTCCTGTTAAACCAATCGTTCCTCCAAAAATTGATGTTTTGAAGTTTTCTAAAGTCGCTTTTTCATCTTTTACAATCAATTTTCCGGAAACATCCTTTAATTTTAAATTATCATATAAAACCGTTGTTGCTTTTGCATTTATAGTACAATTTAAGAAAGCAGGAATCTTCATTGCCTCGGTTGGTTTTGCCTCTGTTTTAGCCGTTGCAGGTTCTCCCGCAGTCATGAAATCATCAACAGCCAACTGGTTTGAACTCATATTGAAGTTTCCTTTAAGTTCTTGTTTTTTGAACATAAAACCATAGAAATTTTCAAGAACTCCATTAATGCTTAGGTCGCTTTTTCCGGTTGTTGCATCAAATTTTTTCAAATTGATTGTACTTGGATTAAATTCAACCAAAGCCGTGCTAATATTCATCGATTTGTTGTTTTCATCCGTATACTTAAATCCTGATAAACTCATCGTTCCGGCATTTTTAATGTTTTGATATTGGCTTTTTTCTACAGAGGCCATATCAAATTGTGTTGTAACATCAGCTTTTAAAATACCGGCAAGAGGTTTGTCGATTTTAATTGGATATGCTTTTGAAAGATTAGCCAGGTTGATAGTTCCTTTTAGAGCCGCATCCACAAACGGATTCACGGTTATGTTTTTAATATTTGCCTTAGCATTAAAAACATCCTGATCTATTCTAAACGATAGCTTGTCTAAGTTAACGTAAGTATCATTTAAGATCCCTGTTTCGTTAATAATTTTTGTGTCGATCACAATATTCTGAACTGATTTTGGCAGGTTAGGATATTGAAAAGAAGCATTGTTTGATGCAATAGCAATATTGAATTTAGGAACAGTTGTATCTGTCAATTGCCCTTTTGCAAAACCAACGACAGTAAAATCTCCTGTTGTTTTTACGCCATCAAGACTTGAAGAATAAGCTGAAGGAATTAAGCCTAAGAAGTTGGTAAAGGATGAAGTTGGCGTTTTAAATTTTAAGTCATAATTCTGACCCGCTTCAACCATCTGAATATATCCGTCAAATTCTAAAGGCAATTGGTTGATTAAAGCTTTATTCTCTTTAAATGTATATTTGCTTTGTTCTAAATCTATTCCTAAAACGGCATCTAAAGTTAATTTTACATTTTTCATGTAATTGATCTTATCCATATCCAAAGAAACCTTAGCAGTTGATTTTGTAGTCAGGTCTAATTTTGAATTGGTAAAATCACCTGTTCCTTCATGGTTTAAGCTATCGATTACCATTTTTATTTTAGAACCCTGATCGATATATCTGAAAGTAAAATTCTCAATTTTATAGTTTTGAATTTTTAAAGAAAGCGGTTTACTCTTATCGTCTTTCTCGGTTTTTTCTTTGTCTTTAAGAGCAATATCAAAGTTTCCTACACCATCTTTATTGAAGATAATATTAATCAAACCATTTGTTGAGCTAATTCCCTGAATACTTAAAGGTTCGTCTTTTCCTTTAAAAAGTTCTTTAATACTCATTTTTAGGTTTAATTCGCCTAACGAAACCAAAGTATCGCCTTCAAAAGGTGCTTTGTTGATGATGACCAGTTTTTCGATTCCAACCGTCGCATTCGGAAAGTTTCTAAACAAACTTAAATCGGCATCTGCAAAACTTACTTTAGCATCAACGCTTTCGTTAATGGCTTCGGCAATCTTAGCTTTTATCTGATCTTTAAAGAAATACGGAATGGCAAATAATGCGGCTACAATCACCACGAGAACAATGGCTGTAATTTTTAAAATTTTCTTTAACATATAAATAGATTTGAGAGTTTAAATTGATAATCGACTCGTGCAAAAATAACTTTTTTTGATGGAGTTCGCAGATAAAGTTTTTGTAAAATATAAGAAATATCCCTGATTTTGTTGAAAAAAAAATCCGTCTGAATATAGTTCAAACGGATTTTTAATGATTTTATGATTTCAGTTATTTTTTAATGAAAGAAATGATCTTGTTTGTCATCACTTCTGAAATAGGTAAACTCTCATTATTATAACTTTCTATATTTGCCTGATTATCACCTTTGATGATTTTCATGACATGATTCATGTCGTCAACAATCAAAAGTTCAGCATTTTTGTTTGACTGAGATAAAAGCTCAGCATCTTTTACCGTTACCTGTAAATCCTTATTTCCCTGAAGGATTAGAATTGGGAAATTTATTTTTTTAATTTCTGCCTGCGGGTTATATTTAAACCATGAAATCAAATAAGGCTGAATGCTTGCTCTAAATAAAGAATTAAGCATCGGATCTACTTTTTGGACATAGTGACCGCTTTTGAGGCTATCAAGAATGGGAAAAGTTAATTCTTCTAATTGTTTATTTGCTTTAGATGTAATTTGAGTTTTTATCAACTTATCTGCTGATTCTGCAGGACCTGCAATAGAAATAAATTTATTTGCTTTTGCGCAGGCAATCATCCCAATTAAAGAACCTTCGCTATGACCAATAACAATAACTTCAGAGAAACGTTTGTCCTGTTTTAATAAATTAATCCAGCTTTTGGCATCTTCGGTATAATTCTCAAATACTAAAGTTTGTTCTGAAACTGCAGAGGCCTTGCTTTCGCCAATTCCTCTTTTGTCATATCGTAATGATGCGATTCCGTTTTTTGCCAGAGTTTCAGCCAGCATTTTCAGGGAATTGTTTTTCATCATCGGATTATTTCCATTTCTGTCTGTTGGTCCTGAACCGGAAATTATCAGTGCTACCGGATATTTTGTCTTTAAATCAGGAGTAGTTAAAGTACCAAAAAGCTGATCTATATTTATTTTTAAAATTATAGGAGTTTCTTTAAAGGTAATTTCTTTTTTATCCTGTGCATAAATAATGCTCATAAATAAAACACCAATAACAGCAAATAGCTTTTTCATTTTGACAATGGAATTATTTAATATTTAATCCAAAAGGAAGCATAGCCTGAACGCCTTTTTGTTTTTGAAGTCTTTTTACCTGCTCAATAAGCATATAATTTTCTTCGCCAATTTCTTCTTTTATGAAAGCCTCTTTAGATTGTGCAAAAGGCAATCCGGAAAGCATATCACTAAATTTTTTCTCGTATTCCGGATAGTTTTGAGTACTGTATGATTTTATTTTGGCAATTCTTGCGGCTTCCGCAATGGCATCATTTAATCCCCCGATTTTATCCACCAAACCAATTTTCAAAGCTTCAGTTCCGGACCATACTCTTCCTTGTGCAATAGCATCAACTTGCGCGAAAGTCATTTTTCGGCCTTCGGCCACATGTGTTACAAAAGTATTGTAAATATGCTCAACTCCTTCTAAAGTAAAGGCTTTAAACTTTTCGTCAACAGGCACAAACGGACTATAGTTTGCTGAGTTTTCATGTGTTTTTACCTGTTCGGTATTAATGCCTAATTTATTGGCTAACGGGCTAAAGTTGGGTAAAATCCCAAAAACACCTATAGAGCCCGTAATTGTATTGCTTTCAGCAAAAATTTTGTTGGCATTACAAGCGATATAATATCCTCCTGAAGCAGCATAATTACCCATAGAAACTACAACAGGTTTTACTTTTTTGGTAATTTCAATTTCTCTCCATATTAAGTCAGATGTCAAGGCACTTCCACCCGGACTGTCAATTCTCAGTACAATTGCTTTTACATCATCATTTTTACGCGCTTCCTGTAAAGAACGGCGCATAGAACCTTCGCCAATTACAGTAACATCTCCTTCACCACTTTGTATTTCGCCCTGGGCATAAATAATAGCAATTTGATCTGTTGCAGTATTTGTTAAAGCTGTTGTAATGTTATTTTGAGTATAATCTAAAATCGAAATTTTGTTATAATCATCGTCACCGCTTACTTTTAGAGCTTTTTTGATGGCATTGTGATACACATCTTCGTAGGCTACAATATCAACCAAATGTTGCGCTTTTGCCATTTCGGGAGTTCGTGCCAATAAACCATTTGCAATCTCATTTAATTTAGGAAGCGGAATGTTTCGGCTTTTCGAAATATCGGTAGAAACGGTCGCCCAGATCGAGTTTAAAAGAGCTGTTACCTGCTCTCTGTTAGCATCGCTCATTTTGTTCTCTAAAAAAGGTTCAACGGCACTTTTGTATTTTCCGTGACGAATCACTTCCATGTGAATACCGGACTTATCCTGAAAATCTTTAAAAAACATTACTTCAGACGAAAGTCCCTTAAAATCTAAATCTCCTGCAGGATTTATATAAACCGTATTGGCAACAGAGTTTAAATAGTATTCTTTTTGTGAATAGGTATTGGCATACGCCCAAACAAATTTTCCTGATTTTTTAAAACTTTCAAGGGCATTTCTTAAATCTTTATATTGTGCGAGCCCTAAAGACGATTCATCATTTAAAATCGAAATTCCTTTAATATTGTCATCTGTTTTTGCGGCCTCGATTGCATTGATAACATCTGTTAATCCAATTTCTTTTTTGTCTGAAAAAACAGTTACCCAGGGATCTTTATATTTTCCGGCATAATCATTTTGAATTTGCTTTAAATTTAACTCTATAACAGAATCGTTTTTAACTGAAATGGCGTCATCTCCGCCAAAAATAGCTCCAATAAGAATTACTCCAAAAAAGAAGAGCATAATAAATACAAAAATACCAATAACTGTGGCAATTACATTTCCTAAAAACTTCATAAGTATATTTTTTTAATAAGTATCAACAATGGTTGGTTTGTTACAAATGTAATCTAAAAACAAATTATTTCTAATATACAAATTCGCGAAATAGTTGTAGTTTTTACATTTTTGAATTTCTAAATTAAAGATACTGTTTTTTGTAAGAAGTTTCCAGTTTTTTTAAAGAAAATGTTCGGAATAAAATATAGAAGATAGTTGGAAACTTCTGATTCTTGAATCAAATAATGTAGGTAATTCTAAAATAGTTTTAGTTAATTTGCATTCATTATGAAGTCACAGCATCAAATCGTTTTATCTATAGGCAGCAATCAGGGAAAGAGGTTAGAAAACATCGAAAGTTGTATTGCTTTAATACATCAGGAAGTGGGGACCGTAATCAGGGTTTCTAAGCTGTATGAAACTCCTGCCTGGGGGTTTGAAAGTGATGCTTTTTACAATTGTGCGTTACTTTTGCATACCAATTCATCAGCGCAAAAAGTACTGAATCAGGTTTTAAAAGTCGAAAAACAATTAGGACGCATTCGTTCAGAACAACAAGGATATCAATCCCGGATTATCGATGTCGATTTAATCACTTTTGATGACGAAATAATCACTTCTGAAAAATTACAGATTCCGCATCCTTTAATGCAAAACAGAAATTTTGTTTTGTTGCCTATGCAGGATTTAAAATTAGACTGGAAACATCCTGTTTTTCATAAAACCATTTCAGAGATGATTACCATTTCGCCGGACGATAGTGTTTGTACTATAATACATAATTTAAAAAATCCTTTGCTTGAAATTCCGTTAGAAAAGTTTAACTATATTGCTTTTGAAGGAAATATTGGAGCCGGTAAAACAACGTTGGTACACAAAATAGCAGAAGATTTTAATGCTAAAACCGTTTTAGAACGTTTTGCTGATAATCCGTTTTTACCGAAATTCTACAAAGATCAAAACCGATATGCTTTTCCGTTAGAAATGTCTTTTCTGGCAGATCGTTATCAGCAATTATCAGATGATTTGGCTCAGTTTGATTTATTCAAAGATTTTATTGTAGCCGATTATCATATTTTTAAATCCCTGATTTTTGCTAAAATTACACTTGCAGAAGATGAGTATCGTTTATACCGAAACCTGTTCGATATTATATACAAAGAAATGCCGAAACCGGATTTGTATGTTTACCTGTATCAAAATACCGAACGCTTGCTGCAAAACATTAGGAAACGCGGCAGAACTTACGAACAAAATATCGAAGCAGAGTATTTAGATAAAATCAATAATGGTTACCTGGAATATATAAAATCCCAAACCGATTTGAATGTTTTGGTTATCGATGTTTCGGATCGTGATTTTGTAAAAAAACACGAAGACTATCTTTTTATTTTAAGTGAAATCCAGAAGAAACTGAATTAATTTAGATGATTTGTCCATTAGAAAATGGGACAATTAAAATTGCGATATCTAAAATTATCTAATTACCTGATTAATTTATCTCTTCAACGAAAAATGACCTCTTAAAACGGGTTTCGTGTTATCAACTTTTAATGCATACCAATAATCAGAAGCAGGCAAGGGAGTTTTGTCAAAAGTGCCGTCCCAACTCATTTTAGAAGTATTTAATTGTGCAATTAGCTTTCCGTACCGGTCAAAAATAGTGACTTGTGCCTGAGGATAATTTTCCATTCCGGTAACTTCCCATAAATCATTATAAGAATCGTTGTTTGGAGTAAAAAATGCAGGAAAAACAAGCACAACAAAAGTTTGTGTAGATATTCCGCAACCGCTTTTCTCTCTTGCATAAGCGGTCTGTAAACCACCCGGAACGTCATAAAAAACATTAGAATCCTGATAATTTGTTCCGTCTACCGAATATTCAAAATAATCAGTTTCTTTTTTAAGGTAAATGACAGCTCTTGTGCCGTTTACATCGATTCGCTCAATCTGCGGAACCTGATGTTCCTCAACCTTAATTGTTTTTCGACTGGTACAATTTTCAGGCGCAGGACTTGTAACATCGACTGTATAAGTTCCGCCCGTTGTAACATCGATAGTGGGAGTTGTATCGCCTGTATTCCATAGATAAGTCATTCCTGAAATTCCTGCGTCAAGTGTCACTTTTTGAAATTGACATAAAGTTACATTTTCATCTGCTACTGCCGGAGGGGTATAAATAACAATGCCTACAGGAGTGCGGGTTGTATTGATGCAGCCGTTGTTTGATGCTTCGGCATAGTAGGTTGTATTGGCAGAGATTATGGGTGTTTTAAAATTATTTCCGGAAAAAAGGCTTGTTCCTCCCGTAGAAGTTGTAAACCAATTAATGATGCCCATATTGGAAGTTGCATTGATAGTTATACTTCCTGGCCCGCAATTGGAATATGTAGAGTTTGCAGCAACAGGAGTTGCAGGAGTCGTATTTATATTGGCAACTATTGATTTTCGATTTGATTCGCAACCAGCATCTACATAATATGTTGTTGTACTATTTATTGTTGGGGTGGTATAAGAATTTCCAGTCGCTAAAGCAGTTCCGCCTACTGCTGAACTGTACCAGCTTATTGTTGCTCCTGCAGTTGCAGTTGCAGTCAATGTAAAACTTCCTGAATCACAAGCCGGACTTGGATTTGCGCCAGGAATTGCAACCGGAATGGTTATTTTAGTGCTTGCGGCAATCTCTAAAGGGAGTTCGCCCGGCATGCCGCCATATTCTACCACATAACCTTTAGGTTGGTAATTACCACTTGGATCTCCCGTGTTTGATAAATCATTCCATGAACCTCTTATTCCAACTCCTGGTTGGGTAATATGTGCATAATCTTCATCTCCCTGATTGTTTGGCTCTCCAGTATTCCAGAAGGCAAAATTTGGTGTAGCGCCATTTGCGGCCCCATTCCAGAAAATAGTTCCGGCTTCGGGTCCTGTAACCCATTTCCATACGCCTTCGGTTTCGGCATCGCTACCGCCAATCCACCCGGTTCCCGAGGCTTGTTCTCCAATTAATTGGGCTTCATCAGCAGATAAAATGGTGGCGAGATACCCTTTGAGTCCGTAATAAGTGCTGTTTTCAGCAGCAGCTTTTGCAGCTGTCCATGTGATTCCTGTGCTTGGAACAAATAAATAATAGTGTTGTGTAGACGGTAAATAATTGGCCTGACCAATTGTTATCGAAAAAGTTCTGGTGCCTGAAGCTGTAGCCGAAGAATTAGAGAAAACAACATCTTTTATAGCAGACTCTAAATCAGCGTATAAGACAGTAGCTCCCGTTGGATTTGATAATTTTAATTTTCCCGCAATAGCGTCCCAGGTTGCTGTAATTGTTGGATGAGCAGCTGCGTTTGAAAGTTCTAATTTGTCTAAACCGCTGGAATAACCCGAAGAAATTTGAATATAACCAGCTTCAGTTCCCGGTTCAAGAGGATCGTGTGTAATGGTAATAGTGCTTACAATATTGAGGCTGTTTTGGGAACAGTATAATTGATCTCCGGTTGCCCTGATTACAGGAGGAGTAATAGCAAAAATTACTTTTCTATTGTTTTTTCCGCCTGACTTAAGGGTGTCTTCTTTTGTATCAATTGCATTTTTGTTCCCTGTTTTAAAGTTCTCATTTGCATGAGATTGATTAACGTAACAAAGGAGAAATAAAACGGGTATTATAAAGAAATTGATATTTTTCATTTTATAAAAGTATCAATTTTATAAGAACAAAAAAATATATTTCAAATTCTAACATTTAAAGTTAGAATCTTTTGTAAAATAACATTTTAAGAGCTTTTTATTGTTTTTTTTGTTACATTGTACCTGGCCAGTTTAACTTTTGAAACAAATCCCAAACTACAATTCCGGCACTAACCGAAATGTTTAAAGAGTGTTTGGTTCCCAATTGAGGGATCTCGATACAACCATCGCAAAGAGCAACTGCTTCCTGAGCAACGCCATAAACCTCATTCCCAAAAACAAGTGCATATTTTTGATTGGGTTCGACTTTAAAATCCTGAAGAAAAACAGCGCTTTCTACTTGTTCAATAGCCATAGTCAAAATGTTTTCTTTTTTAAGGTTTTCAATAACCTCTAGTACATTTTCATGGTGTTCCCAGGTTACCGTTTCTGTTGCGCCAAGAGCTGTTTTATGAATTTCTTTATTTGGTGGGGTTGCTGTAATGCCACACAAAATTATTTTTTCAATCAAAAAAGCATCGGCAGTTCTAAAAACAGATCCAATGTTGTGCAGACTACGAATATCGTCTAATACTAAAATTAAAGGTGTTTTATCTGATTTCTTAAAATCTTCAATTGATTTTCGGTCCAGTTCGCTATTTTCCAGTTTTCTCATTGGTGTAAATTCAGGTCATAAAAAAAGCTTCCAAAGATAAGGAAGCTTTTTCGATTTATTTTATTTTGTTTTTCAGATTAGCTTTTAACAGGATCTGGTAAAACTGTACCTTTAATTGTAAGTACTTTTGTTGGTTGTCCTTCTGCATTAGAAGTAACAGTTACGGTTTTTGTAAAAGCTCCAACTCTGTCAGTAGCATATTTTACACCAATAATACCTTTAGCACCCGGAGCGATTGGCTCTTTTGGAGTTGTTGGTACAGTACAACCACAAGATCCTTGTGTGTTAGTAATGATTAATGGTTTTGTTCCGTTGTTTACAAAAACGAATTCACGTTTTCCATCAGCATTGTGAGCAATAGTACCGTAATCAATAGTTTCTGTTTCGAAAGCCATTCCGGCTCCTTCAACTTTAGCAGCTTTAGCTTTTTTAGCTTGAGCGTTAGAAGCAGTGATACCAACTACAGCTAACATCGCAATTAAAATTATTTTTTTCATCTTTTAGAGGCTTTTTTTAATTATGAACAAATCTAGATAAAATTCTTATATCTCAACATAAAAAAAACTTAAAATATTTTAATTTTTGAACCACTTCGATATTCCTTCAAAATATTATAAATTCGCTGTCTTAATTTTTCATTTAAAATACAATAATTTGGCAGCTAAAGAGAAAGTGGTGAAAGAAACACCCTTAATGAAACAGTACAACGAAATCAAGAGAAAATATCCTGATGCATGTCTGCTTTTCAGAGTAGGAGATTTTTATGAAACCTTTGGAGAAGACGCCATTAGAGCCTCTAAAATATTAGGAATTACCTTGACTAAAAGAGGTGCAGGTTCTGAAACGGAGACTGCTCTGGCGGGTTTTCCGCATCATTCTGTTAATACGTATTTGCCAAAATTGGTTAAAGCCGGACTTCGCGTAGCCATTTGCGATCAGCTTGAAGATCCAAAAATGACAAAAACAATTGTAAAGCGTGGTGTTACGGAACTTGTAACTCCTGGAGTTTCACTGAATGATGAGGTTTTACAATCCAAAACCAATAACTTTTTAGCGTCTGTATATTTTGCGAATAAAAGTATCGGAATCTCATTTCTGGATGTTTCAACCGGAGAGTTTTTAACGGCTCAGGGAAATGCAGAATACATCGATAAATTATTGCAGAATTTTAATCCGAGTGAAGTTCTGGTTCCAAAGAATAATAAAGGAGATTTTAAAGCTGCTTTTGGAGATGACTTTCACAGTTTTTACCTGGAAGACTGGATTTATAAGGAAGATTATGCTTTAGAAACATTAACCAAACATTTTCAAACCGTTTCTTTAAAAGGATTTGGAATTGAAGAGTTGAAGGAAGGAATTATTGCTTCAGGAGCTATTTTATACTATTTGTCAGAAACACAACACAATCGTGTTCAGCATATCACGGCAATTCAGCGTATTGCTGAAGATGCTTATGTCTGGATGGATCGTTTTACCATAAGAAACCTGGAATTATATCATAGTTATAATCCAAATGCTGTAACGCTGTTAGATGTGATTGACAGAACGCTTTCGCCAATGGGTGGACGTTTATTGAAGCGCTGGCTGGCTTTGCCATTAAAAGACAGTAATAAAATAAAAGGACGTCATGATGTGGTTTCATATCTGAAATCAGATCCCGAAGTTTTACAGAATATTCAATATCAGATTAAACAGATTTCAGATTTAGAGCGTTTGATTTCGAAAATTGCTGCCGGAAAGGTTTCTCCGCGCGAAATCGTGTATTTGAAAGAATCCCTGGATGCGATTATACCAATTAAGACCCTCGCACTTCAAAGTCCGCAGGAAGCAGTGAAAGTTATTGGGGATAGCTTGCATGCCTGTGATTTATTGAGGGAAAAAATCAAAACAACCTTAAATCAGGATGCGCCTGTTGCCATCGCAAAAGGAAATGCTATTGCAAAAGGAATTAGCGAAGAACTGGATGATTTACGTGCTATCTCTACATCGGGAAAAGAATATCTGGAAGGAATTGAAAAAAGGGAATCGGAGAGAACCGGAATCTCTTCTTTGAAAATTTCGTTCAATAACGTCTTTGGGTATTATATTGAAGTTAGAAATACACATAAGGATAAAGTGCCTGCAGAATGGATTCGTAAGCAGACATTGGTAAATGCAGAACGCTACATTACCGAGGAACTCAAAGAATACGAAACAAAAATTCTGGGTGCCGAGGAAAAAATTCAGAAAATTGAATCAGAGCTTTTTGAACAGTTGATTGCCTGGATAGCAACGTATATTAAACCCGTTCAGATGAATGCCAATTTAGTGGCGCAATTAGATTGTTTGTGTTCCTTTACGCAATTGGCAATAGAGAATCAATATGTATGTCCTGTGATTGACGAAACTTTTGAGTTGGAAATCAAAAACGGAAGACATCCTGTAATTGAAAAACAATTGCCTGTTGGAACTCCTTATATTGCCAATGATGTTTATTTGGACAGGGAAACGCAGCAAATCATCATGATTACAGGTCCCAACATGTCTGGTAAGTCGGCTATTTTAAGACAAACGGCTTTAATTGTATTGTTGGCTCAAATGGGGAGTTTTGTTCCGGCGGATAGTGTCAGAATGGGAATTGTTGATAAAATATTCACCAGAGTAGGAGCGTCGGATAATATTTCGATGGGAGAATCTACTTTTATGGTAGAGATGAATGAAACGGCTTCGATCCTGAATAATATTTCAGATCGTAGTTTGGTGTTGTTAGATGAGATTGGAAGAGGAACAAGTACGTATGACGGAATTTCGATTGCGTGGGCTATTGCCGAGTTTTTACACGAGCATCCGTCAAGACCTAAAACATTATTTGCAACACATTATCATGAGTTAAATGAAATGACGGAATCACTGACGAGAATCCAGAATTTTAATGTTGCGGTAAAAGAGTTAAAAGATACTGTTCTTTTTGTTCGTAAGCTGGTAAAAGGAGGAAGTGCGCACAGTTTTGGAATTCATGTGGCAAAAATGGCCGGAATGCCTCAAATTGTAATTCTGAAAGCGCAGAAGCTATTGAAGAAGCTGGAGAAGAATCATTCAAGTGATGCCTTAAACGGAATAAAAGAAGCCGCTGACGAAATGCAAATGAGTTTCTTTAATCTGGATGATCCCTTGTTAGAAGAGATAAAAGAGGAGATTATGAGTCTTGATATAAATGCCATAACTCCGGTTGAAGCCCTAATGAAACTCAATGAGATCAAAAGAATGTTGGTTAAGAAATAATTTCATTTTTAAAGTTTAGGTTATCAGAAGGTTATAAAATAAGTATAATTTTTTTTCAAAAAACGCTTGTGTAATTGAATAAATGTCCTAAATTTGCACTCGCAATACAGAACAATTCAGGTATTGTAGTTCTTACAAGAATTTGAAATGCGAAAATAGCTCAGTTGGTAGAGCGCGACCTTGCCAAGGTCGAGGTCGCGGGTTCGAGCCCCGTTTTTCGCTCAATACTATATAATGCTCGGATGGTGAAATTGGTAGACACGCTGGACTTAAAATCCAGTGAACAGCAATGTTCGTGCGGGTTCAAGTCCCGCTCTGAGTACTAAAGCCTCTTCTTTTGAAGAGGCTTTTTTTATTGTGTAAACTCGCGTGCAGCTTTAAATAAATTTACGCAGTAAATTTATTTAAAGAATCTAAGAATCTAAGAATCTAAGAATCTAAGAATCTAAGAATCTAAGAATCTAAGAATCTAAGAATCTAAGAATCTAAGAATCTAAGAATCTAAGAATCTAAGAATCTAAGAATCTAAGAATCTAAAATCAATAATCTAAAATCTAAAATAATAAATGGGTGCTTTTGTAATTAGTAAAAGGTTTAACGATGAATATAAGTTCGTATTTACTTCCAGGAAAGGCAAGGTGATATTTACAAGTTTGAGTTATGAGTTGAAATTTGAATGTGAAGAAGAGATAGAGAAATTTAAGCTGGATATTGAGTCGGCCAGGTTTTTGAAATTTAAAGGCTCAGGTGGGAAGTATTTTTTTAAGCTGATGTTGGGTGAGCTTCACTTTGCAACAAGTCGTAAATACACAACGGAATTGCTTTTGCAGAAGGGAATTAAAGAGATTGTGAATTATGCTTCAAAATCAGAGATTCTGGATTTTTCTTCGAGTGAGTCAATTTTTGAAGATGATGTGGTTTTTGAAGAGGAAATGGAGTAATAAAAAAAAAGAGTTCACCAATGGTGAGCTCTTTTTTTTACTGCAATGATTAAATTTGATTTAATCATAAAAAAAAACCATCTCAAGGATGGTTTTAAAATCTTTAGAACTTAGGTTCTAATTATTTTTTTACTTCTTTAGCAGCGTCTTCAACTTTTGCAGCAGCAGAATCAACTTTTGCAGCAGCAGAATCAACAGTTGCAGCAGCAGAATCAACTACAGTAGCAGCAGAATCAACAGCAACAGCAGTAGAATCTACAGTTTCAGTAGCTGCAGCGTCAGCTTTTTTACAAGATACAACAGTTAAAACAGCAACAACAGCTAAACTTAAAAATACTTTTTTCATCTTACTTTATTATAAAAGGTTAATTATTAATTCGTGGCAAAGATATAAATTTTTTAATATGTAAAATATTTTTTTATTTTTTTTTTAAAATATTTTCATTGCTCACGATTATCTTAGTTATCAAATAATATGCCAAATTAACAAATAAATATTATATTATTGTATTTTTCGTATAAATTATTTTTCGTTGAATATTCAATAAGAGAATTGGCTGTTTCATTTTATTACTTGCAGTTTGTTTTGTTTTTGAATCATTATTTAGCAAGTTTAAAAAAATAAAATGGATGTATTTAAACTCTTTTGTGAATAATAACGTCGTCAAAAACGCTTTGCAGGAATAGATAATTTAAGAAATGATGCTCATGATGGTGTCGGTTGCTCCCTTATTGTCCTGAATGTACGATTTGCAAATTCGGCTTTTTTCTTCCAGGAAATGCTGATCTCTAAGTAAACGATCGAGACTTTCTTTTAAGTCTGTATAATTAGAGATTACCATGCATCCTTCAAGTTCAACCAGTTGAACGGCTTCTGCAAAATTCGAATAATTCGGGCCTATTACAATCGGAACCCCAAATGTTGCAGGTTCTAAAATATTGTGGATTCCCGGATTTCCAAAACCGCCTCCTACGTAGGCAATGGTTCCGTAACTGTAAATTTTAGTCAATAGCCCTACAGTATCTATTATAAAGACATTGTAATCAGATAAATCCTGATCTTTTTTTTCTGAAAATAGTATGGTGGGTTTTATAATTTGAGATGTAAGACTTGCGATTTGATCTGCTTTGATATTGTGTGGTGCAATGATGAATTTAACCTGATCGGATGATTCATTAATATATTGCGCCAGCAAAGCTTCGTCTTTTGGCCATGAACTTCCTATTACTACAGTAGGGATGTTGTTTTTGAAATTTTCAATAAAATCAAGACTGTTGTCTCTTTCCAGGATGGTATTCACACGATCAAAACGGGTGTCACCGGAAACGATCACATTGCCAAAACCTATCGTTTCAATTTTTTCTTTAGAACGTTCATTCTGAACAAAAAAGTACGTAAATGCTTTTAGTGCTTTTCTGTAAAATCCGCCATACCATTTAAAAAACATCTGATTGTCTCTGAAAATGCCTGAGATGAGATAGGTTGGTATTTTGTTGGTTTCAAGTTCTTTTAAGTAATTCAGCCAAAATTCATATTTAATAAAGAAAGCCAGTTCAGGATGCGTAAGTTTTAAAAACTTCTTCGCATTTCTTCTGGTGTCTAAAGGCAGGTATATGGTAACATCAGCGACTGTGTTATTTTTACGCACTTCGTATCCGGATGGGGAAAAAAAGGTTACAATGATTTTATGTGAAGGATATTTTTCTTTGATTTTTTCAATCACGGGCAAACCTTGCTCGTATTCGCCAAGTGATGCAGAATGAAACCAAATTGTCTTGTCTGTTGGTTTTATTTTTTCTTCTAAAATGGAGAAAACATTTTTTCGGCCTTCTGTAAAAAGCTTAATTTTCGGACTAAAAAGCGCTACAATTTTCAGGAAAAATCCCGCAATAGAAACAACTGAATTATATAGAAAAAGCATCTGTTTGTTTTTGTGGCTAAATTACATTTCTTTCGATTATTTTCATTGGTTTGAAGGTATTAAATAACTATTTTTGTTCTTCCTTTTAGAGATTCTGATCATAAAACAGGTCTTTAATTTTAAAATATATTGAAAATGAAAAAAATTCAAATGGTTGACTTAAAAAGTCAATACGAGAAAATAAAAACTACTGTTGATGCTTCTATTCAGGAAGTTTTAGATACCAATACTTATATAAATGGACCCTTGGTTCATCAGTTCCAAAAAAATCTCGAAGATTATTTGGGGGCAAAACATGTAATACCTTGTGCAAACGGTACAGATGCTTTGCAGATTGCCATGATGGGATTAGATTTAAAACCGGGTGATGAGGTAATCACAGCCGATTTTACTTTTGCGGCTACTGTTGAGGTTATTGCTTTGTTGCAATTAACCCCGGTTTTGGTCGATGTTGATATCACAAATATGAACATTGATATTGATGCGATTAAAAAAGCAATTACGCCAAAAACAAAAGCAATTGTTCCGGTGCACTTATTTGGCCGCGCTGCTAATATGGATGCGATTATGGAAATTGCGGCAGAACATAATTTATATGTAATCGAAGATAATGCTCAGGCAATAGGTGCCGATTATATTTCTAAATCAGGAACAAAAAGCAAAGTAGGAGTAATTGGTCACGTTGCTGCAACGTCATTCTTTCCATCTAAAAATTTAGGTTGTTATGGAGATGGCGGAGCAATTTTTACCAACGATGATAAATTAGCACACATCATCCGCGGAATTGTAAATCACGGAATGTACGAGCGTTACCATCATGATGTTGTGGGGGTAAATTCACGTTTAGACAGTATTCAGGCAGGAGTTTTAAATGCAAAACTGCCTCTTTTAGATGAATATAATACAGCGCGTCGTTTAGCTGCTACAAAATACAATGCAGCTTTTGCCGGAAATGCACACATTATTACTCCGGAATTTGATGCAAACGAAAATGATCATGTTTTTCATCAATATGTATTGAGAATTATCGATGCAGACAGAAATGCTTTATTGCAGCATTTGCAGGATAAGCAAATTCCATGTGCGATTTATTATCCAATTCCGTTGCATTCACAAAAAGCTTACGTTGATTCTCGTTATAAAGAAGAGCAGTTTCCGGTTACCAATCAATTGGTGAAAGAAGTTATTGCTTTGCCAATGCATACAGAATTAGATGATGAGCAAATTAAATTTATAACAGATGCTGTTTTAGAATTTTTGAATAAATAATTATGAGAAGTTTCCGTGTTTTAATTTTGATGATTCTTGTTTCATTTTCAGCTTTTGCTCAAAAAACAAATGTAAAAGATGAAGAAGCTGTCAGTAATCAGGTTGAAATTTTGCGTAAAGCCATGATCGATCCTGATGGAGCAAAATTAAAAGCATTAACTTCTGAAAAACTGACGTATGTTCATTCGAATGGTAATTTGCAGAATCAGGCAGAATTTATAGACGGAATCGTTAGTGGGAAATCAGATTTTGTCACAATAGAGTTTCAAAACCAAACGATATCGATCCAGAATGATGTGGCAATAGTACGACATATTTTGTCTGCTCACACCAAAGATGATGGAATTGACAGGGATATTAAAATAGGGATAATGCTGGTGTGGCAAAAACAAAAAAACAATTGGATTCTTATTGCAAGGCAGGCATACAAATTAACTACATAAAAAAAACAACCACAAAATGAAAGTATTAGTAACAGGAGGATTAGGGTTTATTGGTTCTCACACCGTAGTCGAATTGCAAAATGAAGGCTTTGAAGTAGTGATAATCGATAATCTTTCGAATTCATCAGAAGATGTTTTAAAAGGAATTACGGCAATTACAGGAAAAACGCCTTTATTTGAAAAATTAGATTTAAGAGAAAAAGCGTCAGTTCAGGATTTTTTTAAAAAACATAATGATGTTACCGGAGTTATTCATTTTGCAGCTTCAAAAGCGGTGGGTGAGAGTGTAGAACAACCTTTGTTATATTATGAAAACAATATTGCTTCGTTAGTTTATTTGTTACAGGAATTACAGCAAAAACCTGAGGCAAGCTTTATTTTTAGCTCGTCTTGTACTGTTTACGGTCAGGCCGAAAAAATGCCAATTACAGAAGATGCTCCGGTACAAACAGCAATGTCGCCTTATGGAAACACGAAGCAAATTGGAGAGGAAATCATTACAGATACGGCTAAGGTTACGAATATCAGTGCGATTTTATTACGTTATTTCAATCCGGTTGGAGCACATGCAAGTACTGAAATTGGAGAATTGCCTCTTGGAGTTCCTCAAAATTTAGTGCCTTTTATTACACAAACCGGAGTAGGATTGCGTAAAGAATTATCTGTTTTTGGAGATGATTATCCAACGCCGGACGGAACTGCAGTTCGCGATTATATTCATGTAGTAGATTTAGCAAAAGCGCACGTTATTGCACTCCAGCGTTTATTCAATAAAAAGAATTTACAAAAAGTAGAGACTTTCAATTTAGGAACCGGAACTGGAAGTTCAGTTTTGGAAGTCATTCATAGTTTCGAAAAAGTAAGCGATAAAAAATTACCATACGCAATTAAACCGCGTCGTGAAGGTGATATCACCGAAGCTTATGCCAACACAGATAAAGCAAATAATGTTTTAGGCTGGAAAGCACAATTAAGCTTAGACGAAGCCATGGCAAGTGCCTGGAAGTGGGAACAGAAAGTTCGTTCTTAATAAGTTTACAGTCTCAGTGACAGTTTTCAGTAGAGACGCACAGCAGTGCGTCTAACTAAAGCATAATAGAAATCCCAAATAATCTAATCTGATTGTTTGGGATTTTTATTTTAGAAAGATTTTATTTTGTAAATTTGTAAGATTAAATTGTAGGAGTTATGAGTCAGAAAAAAGAAGATCCGAAAAATAACAAGGTTGAAGAGCCTGCTATTGAATATGAAATTCAAAAACCTAAATTTAAAGGCATAGATCGCGAGACTTTTGATTTTGATGCTGAGTTTGCAAAAGGTTTAACTCCAGAGGAAGCAAAAGCAGAATCTAAAAGGAGAATTAGGGAATGGTGGGGAAAATAGAAGTTATTTATACACCCTCTGTAATTAGTTATCTTAATGATTTGGTTATAATCCTGTATAAAAAAGAATACTTTGGTTTTATAGAATTTGCAGATGAATATGTTGATGATATTTACGATGCCATTCCGGAAAGAATTAAAAAATCTCCCCATAAGAAAACTCCAAAACCTCTTCAATATTTAGGCTCTAATTATATTTTTTATAACACTAGTAGTAGAACGACTTGGTATATCTTCTTTGAAAAAAGAGATCAAAACTATCTAATTACCGGAATTACTAATAATCATTGTATTGAAGCGAAAGAGCTTTGGTAAACTAATGTCGGTCAAAAGTTGACGGTATTTTTTGTAATTCAGTTTCTTTGTCAAATATCCAGGATATTATCCACCATCTTTTTTCGTCAAAATAGAGCTGAATACTATTGATTCCTCTTCGGGCAACCGGGCCGTTTTTTATTAATCTTGTTTCATATGTGCTCCATACATGGGCAATGTTTCCGAATATTTGTACTTCTCGATTGATTTCGTTTTCGTAAAAAGGCGTTGTTAATACCATGTCATCTGTTAATTTATGAAAATCACTGATAGGCATTACTGTTTGTTTGATTTTCCCTTCTGAATTTACTGTAGGAAAGCAATAAATCGCATTTGAATTATGCAACGAAAGATCTCTTTTCCATTGTCTTTTTTCTCCAATATTACCGGAAACAACTTCATAAGAAGCTTTTATTATTCCGTCTATTGATTTTACGTCATCTTTTAATGGATATTGGATCTCCTGTCCGCTTGAAAGGGTTGTATTTGCTATCATAATTAATGTTATTTTTAAAATTGATTTTATCATTGCTGAGTTTTTAAGTTCAGGCAAATAAAATCATAGCAAATAGCATAAGAAACTTTTTTATACAGATATGGTTAAATAGTATTCAGACGGGGTCTTTTTTTATGTTGATAGTTACAGCATAAACTTATTGATTGCTGTTGTCAGGCAATCTTTGTAGGTTTTGCCAATAGTAATTTTATTTCCTTTCGCTATAATATGATTGTCTTCTATGCTATCTATATTGGTTAGGTTAATTATGAATGAATTATGAACCCTCATAAATTCATTTGGTAATACATCTATTAAATCTTTTAAAGATTTATAATAGGTATGTTTGATATTTTCGATTGTTATAATCTGAACATAATTCCCTAAACCTTTGATTATCGCAATGGAATCAAAATGGAGTTTTATGATTTTTTTATCCGTTTTTATGAATGTAAATTTTTCTTCTTTTATCATATTTGACCTTATTTTAAAGGATTGAGATTCTGGAGTAAATTTAAGTGGTTTATATAAAAAATCCTCATAAACAAGCTGTTCATGAGGATTTTATTTATGTCATCAATAACTGAAAACTGTCACCGGGACTGAACACTTAAAATTTAAGCATTCGCCGTAACCGCTTCTTTGTCAATTTTATTGATCAAACCTGCTAATACTTTTCCTGGTCCAACTTCAGTAAATAAAGTAGCGCCGTCAGCGATCATTTGTTGTACAGATTGAGTCCATTTTACAGGAGCAGTCAATTGTATGATTAAGTTCTTTTTGATTTCGTTTGCATCAGAAACAGCGCTTGCCGTTACGTTTTGATATACCGGGCAAATAGGAGTAGAGAATGTAGTCGCTTCAATTGCAGCTGCTAATTCTTCTCTTGCCGGTTCCATCATTGGTGAGTGAAAAGCTCCTCCAACAGGTAGGATTAATGCGCGTTTTGCTCCGGCAGCTTTCATCGCTTCACAAGCTTTTTCAACGGCAGTAGTTTCTCCTGAAATTACCAATTGTCCAGGGCAGTTGTAGTTGGCTGCAACCACAATTCCGTCGATAGAAGCGCAAACTTCTTCCACAATATTATCGGCTAAACCTAAAACAGCGGCCATTGTAGATGGAGTAATTTCGCAGGCTTTTTGCATCGCAAGAGCACGTTGAGAAACTAATTTAAGCCCATCTTCGAAAGATAAAGTTCCGTTGGCAACCAATGCTGAAAATTCTCCTAAAGAATGTCCTGCTACCATTTCTGGTTTAAAATCTTCACCTAAAGTTTTGGCTAAAATAACCGAGTGTAAAAAAACAGCCGGCTGTGTTACTTTAGTTTCTTTTAGTTCTTCGGCAGTACCTTCAAACATGATATCTGTAATTCTAAAACCTAAAATCTCATTGGCTTTTTCGAATAATGCTGCGGCTAAAGCCGAATTTTCATATAAGTCTTTGCCCATTCCTGTAAACTGTGCACCCTGACCCGGAAATACGTATGCTTTCATTTGTCTGATTTAATTTTTGCTTTTTTTTTGAATTGAAAATTGGTTTCAATTGAAAGGCAAAAATAGCATTTTTTTATTTCGTATAATCCTTAAACATATAAATCCATGCTAATCTTGAAAATCGGAGATTGAAAGAAGTGAGTAAAGTAATGACAACTGCAATAATGGGAATGATTCTTAAATCGAAATTTTTTTCAAAGAAAAACTGTGCAATACAGTATGTGGCAATTCCCTGAGCGACTGTTAGTCCGTAGTTTACGTACATAGCGCCAAAGAAATAGCCTGGTTCTTTCTGGAACTTATAATTGCAGTGACTACAGTACTCGTTCATTTTTGGAAGGCCAAAAGTCAAAAAAATACTTTTATCTTTAAATACTTTTCCTTTATGACAAATAGGACATTCATTGCTTAAAATATGAGTTAATGCACTTGACATGATCTTGTTGTTTTTTATTTATACAAAGGTAATTAAGAGACTTATAAAAGTTTTTTTTATATCTTCGCCACTTATAGCACAATAAAGACATTTATTGTAGAATTATCATGATTTCAAATTACAAAACAGAATGAAGAATGGTAATTTTATATTCCATATAAAAAACAAATATTATCTGCGTATGAAAAGATATCCTGTTTATAGTGTTCAGAATTTTAATTGTAATGATATTCATCGTGATTTTTATGTAAATACATTCAAGGAACATTTAAAAAGTCACAGTTTTGTCGAAGAACCGCATCGTCATGATTCTTATTTAATGGTGTTTTTTACCAATGGTTCGGGACAGCACGAAGTCGACTTTGATGAATTTGAAATTAAAAAAGGGAGTTTGTTTGTTTTGCAGCCCGGTCAAATGCATCATTGGAGTTTGTCTGAGGATGTTGAAGGATTTGTCGTCATCTTTTCACAGGAATTATATAACTTGTATTTCGGACAAAAAAACATCAATGAATATAATTTTTATCATTCTATTCATAATCGGCCGGAAATGGTTTTTGAAGAAAAAGAAACTCCAAAAATTCAACCTTATTTTGATTTGTTAATTCAGGAAAACAATCAGGAAAACAAATATCAACTCGATAAAATGCTGAATTTATTAGACTGTATTCATATCGAAATTGCGCGTAAATACAACGAAACGTATTCGCATCAGACTCATTCTTACAATATTAAAATCGATAAATTTGAAATACTTTTAGAACAGTATTTCAGGACAGAAAAATTACCCTCTTTTTATGCCGGAAAATTAAACATCACTTTGAAACATTTGAACCGAATATGCAATGAAATTCTGCAAAAAACCGCAACCGAAGTTATTATGAATCGCGTAATTCTGGAAATCAAACGAATGTTAATCGACAAACAATTAGCGGTAAATGAAATTGCTTATAAAGTAGGCTACGAAGATTACTCGTATTTCTCCAGGCTTTTTAAAAAACAAACCGGATTGTCTCCAACAGAATTTAGAAGTACAATGCGATAATTTTTAGCCGCGGCCCGGGCGATAGCGAACAGGCGAAGCAATTTTACTAATTTTTTAGAGGCTTAATTTGAGTATAATTCGTGAATTCGTGGCGGTTTTTTTATCAACAAAAAAAGCCTGCACTTCCTAAAAAGTGCAGGCTTTTCAACCAACCAAATTAAATTCCGTCGTAAGAATTAAGCTTGTTTTGCAAATTGCAATTCAATGTTCAAACGAACTTCTTCTCCAACTAAAACACCACCAGTTTCAAGAGCTGAGTTCCAGTTTAAACCCCAATCTTTACGATTAATTTTCCCTTCTATACTTAAACCTACTTTTGTATTTCCCCAAGGATCAGTCATGATTCCGCTAAAATCTACAGGAAATGTTACAGATTTTGAAATACCTTTGATCGTTAAATCACCAGTTATTTCATAATCACCAGCATCAATTTTTTTGAAAGATGAAGCTTTGAAAGTCAATTTTGGATTGTTCTCTACATCAAAAAAGTCAGCACTTCTTAAGTGACCGTCTCTGTCTGCATTTGCAGTATCGATAGAAGCGATATCTCCGGAAAATTGGATATCTGCATTTTCGAAGTTGTCTCCGTCTGTAGTAATTGTAGCATCGTAAGTTCCAAATTTACCTGAAACATTTGTAAACATCATGTGTTTAACTTTAAAACCAATTTCTGAATGTGTTGGGTCAATTGACCATTTTGTAGTTGCCATAATTTTTATTTTTAAATAATTAATTTCATTTTGATAGGACAAAGTTACGTCCGTCGTACCCGAATCACACTTAACCTAGATTAAGAAATAAAGGATGGGATATTTTTTGATCGAGACATTTTTTTGTTTATAGGACCTTACAGGTTTGTAAAACCTTTTAGGTCCCTCATAATTCGGGATTGTTTATATAATAAGTCAAGGCTCCCGAAGGACAAGTTTGAATGGTTTGCATGATTTTTTCAGAAGTCGAAGCTTCAGGTAAAATCCATGGTTTTTCTTTTGGATGAAAGACATCAGGATTATTTTTCACGCAATTGGCAGAATGAATGCATTTTCCGGATTGCCAGACTATAGTTACTTCTCCGTTTGTGTATTCTTTGGTTAGGTTATCTGGATTCATGGTTAGGAATTTTAAAGGGTTCGTTTTTAATAAGTTACGGGGCAATTGTCATTCATAAAAATACGATTTCTTTTTAAGGGGGATGAAAATTGGGTAAAAAAGAAACGATAACAAGTTGAATATCAACTCATATATCGTTTCCTGAAAAAAATATTAATTGTAATCTTTGAATTAATAGTTCATCGGAATATCCATCAATAAAAATTCAGCATCCGTATTTGCTTTTATGTTTAAAGTATCAGTTCCTGAAATTCCAACAGCATCACGAGTATTTAATTCCTGACCGTTGATGGTAACGTTTCCTTTTAAAATGAAAGCGTAAACTCCGTTTCCTTCTTTTTTGATTTTGTATTCAGTTGTAATTCCAGCATCAAAATTCCCCATATTAAACCAGGCATCCTGGTGAATCCAAACTCCTTCATCATCAGCATTTGGAGATAAAATTTGTGCTAATTTATTGTGTCTGTCCGCCACATCCAGAGTGATTTGCTGGTAACGCGGATCTACATTTCTTTTGTTTGGGAACAACCAGATTTGCAACAATTTAGTTTGCTGATCTGCATTCGGATTAAACTCACTATGCTGAACTCCGGTTCCGGCACTCATCACCTGAATATCGCCATTTTTGATAATTTCAGTATTTCCCATACTGTCTTTGTGAGCTAAATCACCTTCCAGCGGAATCGTAATGATTTCCATGTTGTCGTGTGGATGAGTTCCAAAACCCATTCCCCCGGCGATGGTGTCATCGTTTAAAACACGAAGTGCTCCAAACTGGATTCTTTCCGGGTTGTACCAGCTTGCAAAACTAAAGCTATGGTAAGCATTAAGCCATCCGTGATTTGCATTTCCTCTTGTTTCTGCTTGGTGTAATACTATATTTTCCATGATGATAGATGTTTTGTTATTTTTATAGTACAAAGATACCGCCAAGGTCAAGGTAATGCACTTAACCTAGATTAAGAAAGGTTCTGAGGTTTTAAGTTGCTAAGATTCTAAGTCTTTTGTGAAGCAGAAATTTGGTTTTCAAAAGACGTCTAGTCCCGCTATCCGTTTCAATCTTTTGTGCCGAACGCCGGCACAAAAGGATTTTCACTTCTATCGGGGCTAAGTTAGAAGTTTTGTTTTTAGAAGTTGTTTAGATGTAAAATGGCAGAAGTAGAAAGGTTTCAGTTGGTCATCCTGAGGAACGAAGGATCACACTCGAAGCTCGACAAAGATTAGAAATTACAAAGTCTTTTTTAGCCTCAAAGTAACCACGCAAATAAAAAGTAACAACACAAATGATACATGCTAAAAAGACAGGGATAAATTATTTAATCCTAATTAACTTCCCTTTTCCAACCACTTCGTCAAGGTAATTCGAAGCTGAACTTTGCTTATCATGCATGTAAAACAGAATAGTATCTTTTTTGATTTGATCTTTTGAAATGCTTATAATTAAATCTGTATTGATAAAATGGTCCAATAGTATAATATTGCCATATGAGATTCTTCCTTTTGGCAAATACTTATTATCAAACACAAAAACACTATCATTAAAAGTAATTTTATCTTTTTGGATGTAGGAACTGTTGTCTTCTGTTAAATAATTATAACGGCCGGTAAGTTTGTCTGTTTTCTGGTTTAGAGTAATAAAAAACAGCGTTGTTATTAAAGTGAAATATTTCATATTGTTTTAGCTGAATTGATTAATAAACTGCTGTACAACTACATCAGTATTCTCATGACGTCTTTTCTTCTCTAATGCAACTGGCGGTGCGGCTCTTTCAGAACAATCTTTTACATCGCAGGTTTCGCAGGTAACACCAACAATTCTTTTTACTAAAGGCCTTCCTTCAATAAATTTGAATTTCTTTTTCATTGCCGGGGTAATCAGGATTCCAACAGAGATGCTTCTGATGCAATTTTCTACAAAAGGATCTTTAGTAGCCGATGAAAAAACTAAATATTCATTTCCGCTATGCGCATAACTTGAAATTTGAGCATCAAAAAAATGAGCTTTGTTTTGCCTGATAGCTTCGTCTATGGTTTTTATAGAAACCCATCTTCTGCAGTAATGTTCATTGGTTTCGTTGGCGTGCGGTTCCTGTTGGTTGGTAATGTGTAATTCCTTTTTGATTAGATATTTATCCGAGCCAATTTTATGCGACATTCTTAAAAAGAATAAATTCTTCAGGTGAAAATCTTTGGGTAATAAGTTGGTCAGTCGCTGATAGAAAGATTCCGGAGAAACTTCAAAACTCTCTATTAACGCCACAAATTCTTCGGGATTTGGTTTTTCGTTATTCAGGAAATCATTGATTTTGCTGGCAACCAATTGTCTTGGTAATAACAAAGCTCCCGCAAAGTACGAGGCATAAAAGTTGTGCAGCACCTGATCGAAATTTTCGAACTTGATCCAGCTAAAAGTAAGTAAGCGATCTGAAATTTTTAAGTAATTATAAGCGATTTCTTTGGCTAAAATAAATGCTTTCTGCGGATGGTCTAATTCTGTCGATAGTAATAGTGTTTTGCTTTTAGGAACATAAATAGAACGTAAATCGCCCAAAGCTTCCTGTTCAGAAAATATGATTTCTTTTATTTTATAATCGTACTCTTCTTTTAAAATGGCCTCTAATTCTTCGATACTTACTTTAGAATCTAAATTGATCTGAAATGATTTCGAAAACGAAATGACTTTATCTTCTAAATCTTCAAAATAATTATTGTGTGCTTCCTGATACGATCTTAAAGCGGCCAGAAAGAAACTTTCGCGACTTAAATTATAATGTTGGGCAATTTCTATGATCGTACTGATAAAGGCATTGACTTTGGCCGGAGCATTGGCAATAATATCGATTAAGTCAGCTTCCTGAATGCCAAAAAGTTCAAGTGGAATCTCTTTTAAAATACCCGATTTTAAAATTTCTCCAATCGGAGCAAGGTTGTTGTCCAGTTTTAAGGATACCATCTGGTCGTAACTCACATCCAAATGTTCGCACAAAAGTAAAATTTTATCTGTTTTAGGATATTTTTTTCCCTTTTCAATCTCGTTTAAGTACGATTTTGAAAGGTTTGTCAATTTGGCCAAGCCAAAAAGAGAAAGATTTTTTTGCGTTCTGACTTGCTTGAGTTTTAGCCCAAATATCAGCTTTATATAGTCTTTTTCGATATCCATGTATCAAATATAAGCATTTGAAAAATAATCGCCAAAAAATTATTTTTGATATTTAGCGAACGTTCGCTTGTTTTGTATAAAACTTTTTTCTAATATTGTGGTGTAGAAAATATTAGATATCAGATTGTTGTGTTTGTTTAATTTAAAAACGACAAAAATGATTTGATTGTTACTAATGAAAATAAAATCCGCAGCTATGAAGAACCAATTAGAAATTACCGAAACGGCAATGGAATTTTTAGCCGAAAAAAAGCTTTCTTATCCAAAAATCTGGACAGATGAAGCGATTGCTTTTATAACCGAATTGCATCGAAAATTCGAATCGCAACGAAAATTATTGCTTTTGCAAAGAGAGCAAAAACAAGTCTCTTTTGATCAGGGCATTATGCCGCTTTTTACACCTGAAACTAAAAGTGTCAGAGAAAGTAACTGGACAGCCGGAGCAATTCCAAAAGATCTATTAGACAGAAGAGTGGAGATTACCGGTCCGGTCGATCGCAAGATGATCATCAATGCCTTGAATTCTGGTGCGAAAACTTTTATGGCTGATTTTGAAGACAGTACTTCACCAACCTGGCAAAATTTGATGGACGGCCAAATGAATTTGATTGATGCGGTAAACAAAACGATTACGTACACCGATTTGGTGAAGCAAAAGTCCTATCACTTAAATGAAAAAATTGCCACGCTAATTGTGCGTCCGCGTGGTTTGCATTTGCCGGAAAAGCATCTTTTAATTGAAGGAAAAGAAGTTTCAGGTTCTTTGGTAGATTTTGGATTGTATGTTTTTCATAATCACAAAAGGCTTTTAGAAAACAATTCAGGGCCCTATTTCTATATTCCAAAATTAGAGCATTATCTGGAAGCACGCTGGTGGAACAATGTAATTGATTGTACCGAAGATTATTTAAAACTGGAAAGAGGAACTATAAAAGTGACAGTTCTAATTGAAACCATAACAGCCAGTTTTCAGTTAGATGAAATTATTTATGAGCTTAAAGAACATATCGTAGGATTGAATTGCGGACGTTGGGATTATATTTTCTCTTATATCAAAAAGTTTCGCAAGAACCCGAAGTTTATTGTTCCGGATCGTGATCAGGTAAATATGACTTCGCCTTTTATGAATGCCTATTCTAACCTTGTAATTCAGAGATGCCATAAACGCGGCATTCATGCAATTGGCGGAATGGCGGCCCAAATTCCGATTAAGAATAATGAAGAAGCGAATGCTGCTGCTTTTGCAAAAGTAAAAACAGATAAGGAACGTGAAGTCCGAAACGGTCACGACGGAACCTGGGTGGCACATCCGGATTTGGTTGCATTGGCAAAATCAGTTTTTGACGCCGGAATGCCAACTCCCAATCAAATTCAGGTAAAAAGAGAACATCGCAAAATAACAGAAGCTGATCTGATTGAACCACCAATAGGAATAATAAGTGAAAACGGTGTTCGAAAAAACATCAATGTTGGTGTATTGTATTTGGCTTCGTGGCTGAACGGACAAGGCGCAGCTGCTTTGCATAACTTAATGGAAGATGCAGCAACGGCAGAAATTTCAAGATCGCAATTGTGGCAATGGCTTCAGAATAAAGTGGTTTTGGATAATGGCCGAAAATTAGATCTGGCGTATTATCACGAATTAGCTTTAGATGAATTCCAGAAAATCAAAGACGAGTTAGGCGAAGAAAATCACGAAAAACGTCAATTTCCTCTAGCTGAAAAAGTATTGGAAAGATTGGTTGTAAATCCCGATTTCGTTGATTTCTTAACCATTCCCTGCTATAAATATTTATAAAAAATCGTTGCGTTTAATTTTTAAACACATAGAAACATAGGTTTAAAATTGCTAAAATTAATTTTAGAAAATTTTAAAAAACAAGTTTTTCACACATCACTATGTGTATTCAAACAAGTGAAACGCCTTTAACCACAAAGAAAAGCTATGTCCCTATGTGTTTAAGAATAAACTCAACATACTAATTAATGTTTTTTTGTCCCAATTCAAAACGGTGACTAAAAACGATTACTCACTAACCAACTTAACTATACTATTTATGAAAACAACAGAAGACAGAATTCAGGAATTGATTAACGATTGGATTACGAACCCAAGATGGAAAGGTGTTGAGCGTCCTTATACCGCTACAGAAGTTGTGACACTTCAGGGTTCCTATCAAATTGAGCATTCTATTGCCAAAATGGGAGCGCAAAAATTATGGAGAAAGTTAAAAAGTCAGGATTATGTTGCTGGTTTGGGGGCTTTAACAGGAAATCAGGCGATTCAGGAAGTCGATGCTGGTCTTGAAGCGATTTATTTGAGCGGCTGGCAAGTGGCTGCCGATGCAAATTTGGCCGGAGAAATGTATCCTGACCAATCGCTTTATCCGGTAAATAGTGTGCCAATGGTAGTTAAAAAAATAAATAATGCTTTGTTGCGTGCTGATCAGATTCAGACGGTAAACGGAGTTGAAGATAAAAAAGATTATCTGGTTCCGATTGTAGCTGATGCCGAAGCAGGTTTTGGCGGAAACTTAAATGCTTTCGAATTAATGAAATCAATGATTGAAGCCGGAGCTTCGGGAGTTCATTTTGAAGATCAATTGAGTTCTGCTAAAAAGTGCGGACATTTGGGCGGTAAAGTTTTAGTGCCCACTCAGGAAGCAATAAATAAATTAATTGCTGCGCGTTTGGCGTCAGATGTTATGGGAGTTTCTACGCTTATTGTTGCAAGAACGGATGCCGATGCAGCAAATTTATTAACGAGTGATGCTGATCCCAGAGATGCTAAATTTATTACGGGCGAAAAAACCGCTGAAGGTTTCTTCTACGTAAAAAACGGAATCGAACAGGGAATTGCAAGAGGATTAAGCTACGCTCCTTATGCCGATTTAATCTGGATGGAAACCAGTAATCCGGATTTGGTTTATGCTAAAAAGTTTGCGGATGCCATGAAAAAGGAATTTCCGGATAAAATGTTAGCCTACAACTGTTCGCCTTCTTTTAACTGGGCTGCGAAATTATCTGTTGCCGAAATGGAAACATTCAGAGAAGATCTGGCTGCAATGGGATATAAATTCCAATTCATTACTTTGGCCGGATTCCATGCTTTGAATACCAGTATGTTTGAATTGTCTAAAGCCTATAAAGAACGCGGAATGGCAGGATATTCTGAATTGCAGGAAAGAGAATTTGCTTTACAGAAAAACGGTTTCAGAGCGGTAAAACATCAGGCTTTTGTGGGAACTTCTTATTTTGATGCGGTACAAAACACAGTGATGATAGGAAAATCAACCATAACAGCAATGAAACATTCTACTGAAGTTGAGCAATTTTAATTCAAAATAAAAACCAGTTCAATGAACTGGTTTTTTGTTTTTTACCATTAAGATATTAAGAGAATTAAGTTTTAGCCTTAATGAAGAATATTAAGGTTTGCTCTTAATGAAACTTAATATCTTAAGGGTAAAATTATTTTTATTTCTTTAAAAGCCTTGCTTTCATTTTACTGAAAAATTCGGGCGTTACACCAATAAAAGAGGCGATTTGTTTTTGAGGCACTTTGTGCACCAGTGTTCCATACTTGCTGCAAAATTTCTCAAAACGTTCTTCGGCGGGTAGGCTTAAATTATCCATTAAACGCTGTTGATTCGCAACTAATGAATTTTCAATTAAAATTCTGAAGAAGCGTTCCAGTTTGGGAATCTCAAGGTATAATTGTTCCTGGTTTTCCTTAGAAAGTGAAACTACTTCGGCATCTTCTAAAACTTCGATGAAAAGTTGCCCCGGTTTTTGCGAAAAGAAACTGTACATGTCACTCATCCACCAGCCTGAGCAGGAAAATGCCAGAACATGTTCTACTATATTATCGTTGATATTAAAACTTCTTAAAATTCCTGAGTTTACAAAATAGGAGTGTTTGCATACTTCGCCGGCACTTAGTAAAATGGTTTTGGCTTTGTAAATATGTGTTTCCGTTTTAGATAAAAAATGAGCTTGTTCTTCCGGTGTTAACGAAACGTGCTTGGCAATGTTTTCAAGAATTAACTCCATTATTTTTCTTTAAGCAAAGTGAATGAAGTGGCTTTAAAACGGCCGTTTTCTACTTTTCCGGTAACAGAAGCTTTACGGATTTTATTGCAAAAACCATCTTCGGCATGTGCGTCACCATGTTGGTCGATAGAAGTTCCGTCAACAAAATACGGTTTTCCGTCAATACGAACAGCTAAATCGCAGCTTTTGCCTTTCATTCCAAATTGACATTCGCCACAGGCAGTTTCTACAATTTGAGGTTTTTCGGTTGTTTTTTTATCCTGAGCCTGTGTTGTGATTCCAATGAATAGGAATACTATAAATAATGCTTTTTTCATTTTTAAGAATTTACGGTTATTAATTTTGAAGTTGTTTTTGCACATTCTGTTACTTCTTCGATTGGAGTTGCTAATGAATCATAGCTTAAAACAACTCCCATTCGGCGATACGGTCTTGAAGTTGGTTTACCAAAGATTCTGAAATCGGTTTTAGGTAAAGCGGCTACTTGTTCAATTCCGGTAAAAGTTGGGTTTGTTGAATCTTCTGATGCTAAAATTACAGCGCTTGCTCCGGCTTTTTCTAAAGTGATTTCGAAAATTGGAAGACTTAAAATGGCACGCAAATGCAATTCGAATTCGTTGAAATTTTGAGTCCCGGCTAAAGTTACCATTCCGGTATCGTGTGGACGCGGAGAAAGTTCAGAGAAATAAACCCCATCATTAGTCAGGAAAAATTCAACACCAAAAAGTCCGGCGCCGCCCAGTGCTTCGGTGATTTTTTCGGCCATATCCTGTGCTTCATATAAATCGGCTTCAGAGACTTTTGCAGGTTGCCAGCTTTCCTGATAATCACCACGTTCTTGTCGGTGCCCGATGGGTGCACAAAACAAAGTTGGATTATTATTTTGAGTAATCGTTAAAAGTGTAATCTCTGAATGAAAATCTACAAATGCTTCTACTATAACTTCGATTACGTCGCCACGAGAACCTGCAACGGCATATTGCCATGCTTTTTCGATATCACTTTCAGTCTTTATAGTCGATTGTCCTTTTCCGGAAGATGACATTAAGGGTTTTACCACGCAAGGAATTCCAACTTCCTGAACGGCTTTTTGCAATGCTGAAGCCGATGTTGCGTATTGATATTTGGCTGTTTTAAGTCCCAGTTCTTTTGACGCTAAATCGCGGATAGCTTTACGATTCATCGTAAAATTGGCCGCTTTCGCAGAAGGAACAACAGTGATGCCTTGTTTTTCGTAATCGTAAAAGCGTTCGGTACGAATGGCTTCAATTTCGGGAACGATAAAATCAGGTTTATGTTTGGCAACGATCCGGTCAAGAGCTTCGCCGTCCAGCATGTTGATGACTTCGAATCCATGCGCAACCTGCATGGCAGGTGCATTTTCGTAACTGTCAACAGCAATTATGGTTTGTCCGATTCGTTGTGCAGCGATGACAAATTCTTTGCCTAATTCGCCTGAACCAAGGAGTAGTATTTTCATTTTGTTTGATTTAGAGATTGAGAATTTTGGCTCAGTTTTACAATTATTAAACTGCTTATAAAAGTTAGAACCATTAATACAAAGGATAAAAATAATATCGTGAGTATAGAAAAAATAATCTGATCCGGAAATTGAGATCTTAATGGAGCGGATATTCCATTAATGAATTTTCCGATTATATAAAGTGTAAAAAGAGCTAATATGATTTTTGAACTTACTCCAAAAGAAAATTGAGAGCAAGCTTTAAAATATGTTATTTGATTTAATGAAAAGCTGATTTTTTTAGCAGTACTCCAAAAGAGAAAAACAATAAATAATGGGAATAAAATTCCCCAGAAAATTGGATTCCAAAAAATACCAAAATCGCATATTTGGATACAAAGATCAAAGAAATAGCTTTTTGAGAATATCAAAAGTGGAAAAATCGAGCCTACAAAAAATCCAGCTATAATTGAATCTTTTCGGATGCTGGTTTTTTGTTCCATTTTGATTGTGATTTTGAGAGTAAAGATAAATAAAATGGAATTTATTCTCACGCAGATTTTGCAGATTCAGCAGATTTAATTTAACTGCAAAGTTCGCTAAGGATTACGGGAAGAACGCAAAGCTTCATGTAAAAATCAAAAAAAGGTTCGCAACGCTTTATAAAAAACTTTGCGAACCTTGCGTAATCCTTAGCGAACTTTGCGGTTAGGTATTAATGAAATTGATCTTCTTCGATTTCGAATTCGGCGTCTTTTTCCCAAATTTCCATTTCGCAGGGTTTGCAATTGAATTTTAGTTTGTATTCCAGCTCGCCTTGTTTTAAAACCAATGGTTCTTTTACTTTAACACCCATTATATCTTTTTGGTGTATTGGGCATTTTTTTAATTCGTATTTGATGCAATATTTGGTTGTCATTACACGCGATTTTCCCGGATCCCATTGTAGTTCAAATGCTTTTTCGATTTCGGTTACACCATGACGTTCGTAGAATTTACGTGCTGTCTTGTTCGAAACATTGTACATGAAATCCAGTTTGGTTTCAGGATACGGATGCGATGTTTTTACCAATTGGTGTTCTTCGCGTTTGTAATTGGCTAAACGAATTTGGGTTAACTGATCGTAAACGGTTCTTCGCATTTCATTGATTTTTGAGATAGGAAGGAACCAGTTTTGAGAAAACATAATGTTGATTTCATTAGCAGTATAAGGGGTGAAACCCGTTTTTGCCAATTGTGTTTTGATATTTTCTTCTATCGATTCTCCGCTTTTAGTTTGCTCTTTAGCATGCTCTAAATTTACAATACTTACATTTCCGTCTTCATCGGTTGCGATTAATTCAAAACCTGTTTCGTTTTCTGTTAGGAGTAAAGTCGTGTTTAGTTTTCGAACGGCACTGTCTTCTCTTTCTACAATTTTAATAAAAGCGGCATCGTTATTTCTGTAAATAAATGTTCCGTCCTTTACTTCTTTTAGAACATTTGGATATATTTTGCCGTTTTCGGCTTTGTTGACGTAGATTCCGTCGGCTTCGTTATTTTCGTTAATGAAGCAAAGCCCATCGCCGTTGTTTAATAATTCGCCATTTTCGATTTCGTAGGCATTTCCAACAGTTCGGATTAGTTTACCAATATATTGCCCTTTTGATTTTGGGCTTTCCCAGGAACCAATACTATGATTTCTGTCGTTTACGAAATAATCGGTATAACCACGGTTGAAAGTTCTGTTTAGAGAAGAATCAAAAGTATAGGTACAGGTACCGGAAGAAGCTTTGATATATTTGCCAATTCCTTCTCCTTCTAAAAAGCTGTCTAATTTTTGACGTAAAAAGGACACGTTATTTTTAACGTAAACAACATCTTTTAAACGGCCTTCAATTTTAAAAGAGACAATTCCGGCTTCAATTAAATTTGGAATCTGATCTGAAATATCTAAATCTTTTATCGAAAGCAAGTGACTGTTTTTAATTAAAGTTTCTCCGTTTCCGTCGATTAAGTTATACGGTAAACGACAGTTTTGGGCACAAGAACCACGATTGGCGCTGCGTTCTCCGTTGGCCACACTCATATAGCAGTTTCCGCTGAAAGAAACGCACAAAGCTCCGGTTACGAAAAATTCTAATTCAACATCTGCCTCGTCGTAAATCGTTTTAATTTGATGCAGGTTCAGTTCGCGGGCTAAAACCACACGTTTGATTCCGGCATCTTTTAGGAATTTGATTTTATCTGCGTCACGATTGTTGGCTTGTGTACTGGCATGAAGTACAATAGGAGGTAAGTCCATTTCCATAATAGCCATATCCTGAATGATCAGTGCATCGACACCAATATCGTATAATTCCCAGATCATTTGGCGGCAAGTCTCTAATTCATTGTCGTATAAAATGGTATTCATAACCACAAAAACCTGAGCGTTAAATAAGTGCGCATATTGAACCAATGCTGCAACATCTTCAATTGAGTTGTTGGCATTTGAACGTGCCCCAAATTGTGGCGCACCAATATAAACAGCATCGGCACCACTGTTTATGGCTGCCATTCCTCCAATTAAATCTTTAGCCGGAGCTAATATTTCGATCTTCTTCATTTTTAAGACTTTAACGTTCTGTGGTATTCACGGAAAAAAGTTTGCAAAGTTCTTATAAATATTTCGAGATTACTAATACTGAACTGACTTTTTTTGAAATAGTTAACTAATATGGAATGATGATATTTAAGGTTCTTGCTTTTTCTGATGCTCAGTATATTTTAATCCGTTCAGAATTTAAAACAAAAAACTACCCAGTCTTTTGACTAAGTAGTTTTTCTAAAATAAAAAGCTTCAATAATTATTAATTCGCTTTCATTTTAATTTGAGATAAAGTATTTTGAATACTGTTTAATTGTTTTGAAACAACTGAAACCTGATTGTGTTCCAAATGATTTTCTTCTAAGGCCATTTTGTATTTTTCGATGGCAGCTTCTTCACCGGTAACACATGCTTTTATGATAGCTTCAGTATCACCACTTGTAAAAGAGGATTTGATATCGATCCAGGCGCGGTGTAAAGCTCCTAATGGACCTCCTCCGGAAGTGTCTGTTGATTTTCCGAGTTTGTTGATTTCGTCTTGCAGTTCTACAATAAATAAGGCTCTTTCTCGTGCATATTCCAGAAAATCTGCTTTTATAGCAAGGTTTTCTACATGTTCAGCAGCGTTTGTATATCCTAATTTTCCATCTTCAAGAATTGAAATTAATCCTTCTAAAGTTTTTACTGCTTCCTGTGTGGTTTCATCTGTATGTATCATGACTAATAGTTTTTAAATTAATACATTACAAAGTTGAGAACTTTTAAAGTGTTATGTTTTACAGGATTACATTCGCCATTTTACAATATTGTGGAATGGGAATTTTGAAAGGCAAAAAAAGGTTTCACGCAGAATTAGCATATTAAAGCTAATTTTCTTAAAAAAAGGATTGGTTTTGTTTGCCAATTTGCGTGAGGGATAAAAGCGTATAGCCCGCAGCCTGACAAAGGAAGAGCAGGGACTTGGAGCGAATAGCACGACCCGGAAGAACACACCCAAAATAACCGCATAAAAAAACAGCTTAAAGTATAAAGTGATGAAACTTTGAACCTTAAGCCGTTTTAATAAAACTTATTTGGTATTATGCAGCCAAAGCTTCTTTGATTCTGCGTAATGCTTCTTTTAAGATATCGTCGCTTGTTGCGTAAGAGAAACGAATACAGTTTGGATTTCCGAAAGCGTCTCCTGTAACGGTTGCTACGTTTGCCTCGGCCAAAAGGTACATCGAAACATCGTTTGCATCTTTAATTTCGGTTCCTCTTAACGTTTTTCCGAAGAAAGAAGAAACGTCTGGGAATACGTAAAATGCGCCTTCCGGAACGTTGATTTTTACTCCTGGAATCTCTTTTAATAATCCAACCACTAAATCTCTACGGGTATGGAAAGCCTGAACCATGTGGTTTAATACGCTTGGATCAGCTTCTACAGCAGTAATGGTAGCACGCTGTGCTACAGAATTTGCTCCTGAAGTTACTTGTCCCTGAATTTTTGTACACGCTTTTGCAATGAATTCCGGAGCTCCGATATAACCAATTCTGTATCCTGTCATAGCAAATGCTTTTGCTACTCCGTTTACTGTAATGGTTCTTTCTAACATTCCCGGGATTGAACCGATGCTGCAAAAAGTTCCTGAGAAATTGATGTGCTCATAAATCTCATCGGCAACTACATATATATTGGGGTGTTTTTCTAACACTTTTGCAAGAGCTGTTAACTCTTCTCTGCTGTAAACAGATCCTGATGGGTTACAAGGAGAACTGAACCACATCATTTTTGTTTTTGGCGTGATGGCAGCTTCTAATTGTTCCGGTGTAATTTTAAAATCAGTCTCTACAGATGTTGGTACTTCAACCGGAACTCCGCCTGAAAGTTTTACGATTTCAAAGTAAGAAACCCAGTAAGGTGCCGGTAAAATAACTTCGTCACCATCATTTAACATTACCTGGGCAATATTGTATAAAGATTGTTTTGCTCCTGTAGAAACTACGATTTGAGTTGGTTTGTACTCTAAATTATTGTCTCTTTTGAATTTTCTGCAAATGGCTTCTCTCAATTCTAAGTAACCCTCTACCGGAGAATAAGTACTGTAATTTTCGTCAACTGCTTTTTTTACCGCTTCTTTGATGAAGTCAGGAGTATTAAAATCCGGTTCGCCTAAACTTAAACTGATAATGTCTTTTCCCTGTGCTTTTAGTTCGCGTGCTAAAGCAGCCATTGCTAAAGTTTGTGATGTCGCTAAGTTGTTGATTCTGTCTGAAAGAATATGATTCATTATAAAATTTTTGAATGTCCTTAATTTCAACTTTAATTAAGGAAGGTTAATTATTAATAGATTTTTTTATTTTATGCCAGTTCCGGTTTCATTCCAAGCTCCTTCAAATGTTTGTAATGTGCAATAACTGCTCCTCGCATCGTTTTGAATTCATGATAAGGCAGGTTACATTCGATGGCGGTTTGTTTTACGATTTCGGCAATTTTTCCGTAGTGAATGTGGCTGATATTCGGGAAAATATGGTGCTCGATCTGGTGGTTTAATCCTCCTGTGAACCAATTGACCACTTTGTTTTTAGGAGCAAAATTAGCCGTAGTATACAATTGGTGAATGGCCCAGGTATTTTCCATTTCCCCTTCTTCATTCGGAATTGGATTTGAAGTTTCCTCTACGACGTGTGCTAATTGAAAAACAATACTCAGGATTAATCCTGCTGTGTAATGCATGACGAAAAAGCCAATTACTACTTTCCACCATGTTACGCCCAAAATCATAGGCAAAGCCATCCAGATTAAAACGTAGATGATTTTTGTGATGACCAGAACAGTCCATAATTTAGTTGGGCTTTGTGGTGCCCCGTAAGATAATTTTCTTCTCAGATAATTTTTCATTTGCTTAAAATCGGTTGTTAAAGCCCAATTGAAAGTCAAAAGTCCGTATAAAAAGAAAGAATAATAATGTTGAAATTTATGAAAACGGTGCCATTCGGCATTTTTTGTAAAACGAATAATTCTTCCGGCATCAAGATCTTCATCATGACCGTGAATATTAGTATACGTATGGTGCAGTACATTATGCTGAACCTGCCAGTTGTGAACGTTTCCGGCCAAAACATAGATGCTTCCTCCCATAATTTTGTTGATCCATGATTTAGAAGAATAAGATCCGTGGTTTCCGTCGTGCATTACGTTCATTCCAATTCCGGCCATTCCAACTCCCATTAGAATATTCAATAGCAATTGTGCCCAAAACGGCATGTCAAGGGTTAGTATCAAAAAGTAAGGGGTTAGAAAAACGGCAAAAAGAATAATGGCTTTTAAATGCAACTTCCAGTTTCCTGTTTTCTGAATGTTATTCTCCTTGAAGTAATTGTTTACTCGTGAGTTAAGTGTTCTGAAGAACTTCAGATTGTCTTGCTTGGCAAATGTAGGCGCAGTGTTATTCATAATTAATTTAAATAGTTTTCAAAGGTAATTATTATAAATTTTCAATTTGCAAAATTGAGTTAAATATTTCGATCGTAAAGTAGTACTTTTGTTAAAAAATTAAAGCAATGGATGAGATATTGAAATATTTTCCGGATTTGACCAATATTCAAATCGAACAATTTCAAAAATTAGACTTTTTATACCACGACTGGAATGAAAAAATCAATGTGATTTCAAGAAAAGATATTGATGCCTTATATACAAAACACATATTACATTCTTTAGGAATTGCAAAAATCATGAAATTTGAACCTGGTGCAACTGTTCTTGATGTTGGAACCGGCGGAGGATTTCCCGGAATCCCGTTAGCGATTCTTTTTCCCGAAACCCGTTTTTACCTGATTGATGTTATTGCCAAAAAAATAAAAGTAGTTCAGGGCGTTGTGGATGCATTGGAATTAAAGAACGTAAAAGCAGAACAAAAACGTGCCGAATTGGTAAAAGGGGACTTTGACTTTATTGTAAGCCGTGCTGTAACCAATATGCCGGATTTTGTTTCCTGGATAAAAGATAAAATCAAAAAACAACATAAGCATACCCTGAAAAATGGAATCTTATATCTAAAAGGCGGAGATTTGACCGAAGAACTAAAAGATTTCCCAAAAGCAACTTTATATGATTTGTCTACTATTTTTGAAGACGAATTTTTTGAAACTAAAAAAGTGGTCCATTTGCCTTTGAAGTTTCAGGTTTAATTATGGGTAAGAAATAAATTACAAAAAGAGCTTTATTAAAGCTCTTTTTATTTTTCTATATGATGATATAGCGTTGGGTTTAGGTTAATTTCTTCGATAAGATGCTCATCAGTTAATTTTTTATATTCAGGTAAATTGTCATACTCACCAAATTTTTCTTCAGATATAAAATGTCCTTTGTAGACAACCATTCTAACATCGGGTCGTATTTTTGAAACTTGTTTGCGAGGGCCAGGCCATTCTTCTTCTTCATTTTCAAAGGGAATATTTCCAATTAATGGCCATAATCCTTTTTCAATTGAAG
>NZ_JBIPCR010000023.1:0-101027 GCF_044007335.1 Flavobacterium sp. FlaQc-48
TCCCATCCCGAACAGAGTAGTTAAGCCCGCCTGCGCAGATGGTACTGCAGTTATGTGGGAGAGTATGTCGTCGCCTTTCTTTTAAAAACCCTGTTTCTAACGAAACGGGGTTTTTTGTTTTCTATGGTTTTGTGATTTAACGGCAAGGTGCGCAAGGTTTAACTTTAAAGCTTTGCGAACTTTGCGGGCTTTGCGGTAAAAAAAAACTATTTATCACAATTATGACCATACATTGTGCACTCCCATGCTTGAAAACACTGCCAACGTTTACGAAATTCTATAAATCGCCTGGCAAGCTTTTGCAGGCGTAATATTTTGGGATTTTTAATATTTAGATTTTCTTTTAAAAATGATACTTCTCTTTATTTGTGGCTGCGTTAGGGATGGCAGCGGTATCCTTTTGCGATATCCTAATCCCCTTCGTCTTAAACAAAACCACTCTCGCAAAAGATTTAGCGTACAGCCCGGCCCGGAGGGAAATGCCATAATCAGTGATTAATAAAACCCGGTTTCATATAGTTTTACTACTGAATTTTATATATAATCTGGGAAATTTAAACTTTTGAATCTTTTAAATTGTTATTGCGTTAATTTTCTTATGTTTGTTGCTTAACCAAAAAACATAATGACCATGGAAGAAACATCAGTTTTTGAAAAATTTGAGTTGCAGCTCGACCAAACTGCTAAAGGCTTTTTAAAGGAAATCGCAAAATGGGCTTATTTTTTATCTATTTTAGGTTTTGTATTTATAGGATTAATGGTTGTGATTGCAGTTTTTGCCGGATCAATTTTTTCGTCAATGGGAGCAATGGCACAAATGGGGGCACTGGGAGGTTCTTTTGGAGCAATAATGAGTGCTTTTTACATTTTTATTGCGGCACTTTATTTCTTTCCTGTTTACTACTTAAATAAGTTTGCTACAAATGCAAAAAGGGCTTTTAAAGATAGTGACACTGAGGCATTAACAACTTCTTTTGGGTATCTTAAATCTCATTACAAATTTATTGGGATTATGATGCTTTCAGTTTTAGTATTGTATGCACTTATTTTTGTATTTGGAATTCTGGGAGCTTTGTTAGGCCGATAATAATGATATAAAATACCAATTTTTTAAATTCTAAGCCCAAAGATAAAATGTGATTTATGATTAAAGTTTAGAATTGGCACAAAAAAAGTGTCCTGAGAATTCTCAGGACACTTTTTTTTTGAAGTTTTAAAGATTATTTCTTTTGCTCTTTTTTAATGTCAGCAACATATTTGGTTAGCTTTTTTCCGTATAGTGACTGGGCTACTTTTGGAGTCATAGACTTTTGTATCGTATCCAGAAATTTAATATTGATGTCGTAGATCTCAGCTAAAGCAATATAAGGTGCTATTTCATGATCTTTATTGTTAAGAGCAAAGTTTGTAGCATACAGGTATTTTCTTTTAATATTAGACTCCTGTTTCGTGTTAATGCTGTCAATGGCTTTTTGATCCTGTCTTTTTATGGCCTTAAATTTTGTTTCGACCATAGCAAGACTTTCGTCGTTAAAGCGGGAGTTTATTTTTTTGTACTCTTCATATAATTCCTGATTTTTAGATCCTGTAATTTTAGCACCATAAATAAAATTATCTAAGTTGGTATCAATATTGATTTTTCCAGGTTCTGCAAAAAACATGATATTGTTATCCATTGAATTGGTTACACCACGATCCAGGAATAAATAAAGCATCTCTGGGGATTCTAGTTTTAGATCTCTTTCAAAAGAGGAATTTCCGTCGATTTTTATACTGTCAATGGCAATAAGAGAAGTGTCAACAACTCTTTGAATATATAGAGTTCCGTTTTTTAATCCTTTTATGTTTCCTGTAATGTGTAAACTGTCAGTTGATTCTTTTTTGCTACAAGATGCTAATAGGGCAAGTGTAACAAAAGCAATAATTGATTTTTTCATTGGGTTTTTAGATTTTGGTGCAAAATAAAGAAAATAGTTTAAATGTAATGTAGTTTGTAAAAAAAATAAATCCCAATCTATCTCTAAAGTGGGATTTGTTATTTTTTTTAAAATTAGCCTGTTACATTACCAGATTATAGGTAATTCCGCTTTCATTTGTGTACGTGAATTTACTGTCACAATCATTGTTTCCATAATCAACAACTCCGTTTAAAATGCCGCCCTGAACTTTTAATTTTCCTTTAGAAATAAATTCACAGGAGTATTTTCTAATTAACGATTCCTGAACGGTTAATGTTAAGGTTCCGCCGTTTGCATCAGTTATGGTGTGATTTCCTTCGGTCATTTCATAAACATTATCATCGAGCACATAAGGAGTATCAACACCTGCTGTTTGCTTTACTGTCCAGGTTCCGGAGTTTAGATATACTCTTCCTGTTAAATCGGTAAATTTTCCGGCAGTAACTTTTCTGCTCCATTGTGGTACAGTGGCAACAGTTGTAGTATTGGTGTATTCAATTGTTCCTGCTAATTTTATTCCGTTAATAGAATAATCGATTCGTTCAATTGTCATTTTACTTCCGGTTGTAATGACCGGTCCTGACAATGTAATTTTTAATTTTCCTTTTCTTGTTAGCAAATTATCTGTGCAGCCGGTAGTTCCGTAATCTACGGTAAAGACTTTTGGATAAGATGCAGCATTTTCCTGAGTTACGGTAATAGTAGCACAAATTCCAGGTGTAGTTTCGGCTGACTTTGTTGTAGCACTACTTTTTACAGCGACAATTAAACCTGTTTTAATATCCATTTCGTTCGTGGCATCAATGGCAACTGAGGCTCCAACAGATGAAACGTCAGCCTGATTGCTGCTGTTCTCATCATTGCCTGAGCATGAAACATACGTTAGGCCTGTGGCACAAACTGTTAAGAGTAATAGGAAAGTCTTTTTCATAGCGGTTTTTGTTTTTGGTTAGATTAATAAGGCATTCAAATGTAATAAAAAAAACGAATTACAATAAAAAAATCCTGTAAGCAGAGCCTACAGGATTTAATAACGCAATTATGATTCAAAAAATTATTTGATCATCTCAAAACTTCTTTTTACAAAAGCGGTTAAAGCTTCTCCTTTTAATAGGTTTTGCGATAATTTAGCTAAGTCTAAAGCTTGTTTTACCAAATGTTCCTGATGTGTTTTGTCTTCAGTGTTCAGGATATTTGTTGCTAAGTCAGAATTTGTATTTACGACCAAATTGTACATCTCCGGCATATTTCCCATTCCGAACATTCCACCACCACCAGACTGGCTCATTTCTTTCATTCTGCGCATAAATTCCGGTTGTGTAATAATGAATGGAGCAGCCTGACTATCCATAGCTTCCAATTGTACACTGTATGCTTTAGGAATATAGGCTTCTAATGAAGTTTTTAAAGTTTCTTTTTCCTCATCAGATAATTTAGAAATCGTGTTTTCGTCTTTTTTGATTAAATTATCAATATGATCAGAATCTACACGAACGAAAGTTACCTCTTTATTATCACCTTCAATTTTTTGAATTAAATGTGAAATAATCGGAGAATCTAAAAGTAATACTTCGTAACCTTTGTCTTTTGCTGTCTGGATATAAGAGTGTTGTGCATCCTTATTTCCGGCATACAGAACAACTAGTTTTCCGTCTTTATCCGTTTGGTTTTCTTTTAGCTTTTCTTTTAATTCTTCAAGGGTAAAATAAGTATCATCAACCGTTGGGTACAAAACAAAAGCACCGGCTTTTTCGTAGAATTTATCTTCAGAAAGCATTCCGTATTCTAAAACGATTTTAATGTCGTTCCATTTAGCTTCAAAATCAGCACGGTTTTCGTTGAATAAAGCTTTTAGTTTATCGGCTACTTTACGCGTAATGTAGTTTGAGATTTTCTTCACTGCACCATCAGCTTGTAAACCTGAACGGGAAACATTCAAAGGAATGTCCGGAGAATCAATAACCCCTTTTAACATGGTCAAAAATTCAGGTACAATTCCTTCTACGTTATCGGTAACGTAAACCTGGTTTTGGTACAATTGAATTTTGTCTTTTTGAATTTGCATATCAGATCCTAACTTAGGGAAATACAAAATTCCGGTTAAGTTGAAAGGATAATCTACATTTAAATGAATGTTGAATAACGGATCTTCAAACTGCATTGGATACAACTCTCTGTAAAAGCTTTTATAATCTTCATCAGATAATTCAGTGGGTTGTTTTGTCCATGCCGGATTTGGGTTATTGATAATGTTATCAACTTCGATAGTTTCGTTTACATAATCCTCAGGAGCATCTTCCGGTTTAGGAAGTGTTTCTGTTCTTGTTCCGAATTTAATCGGAATAGGCATAAACTTGTTGTACTTGTTCAATAATCCGCTGATTTTTGAATCTTCTAAAAATTCAAGTGAATCTTCTGCGATATGTAAGATGATTTCTGTGCCACGTGAAATTTTGTCAGCCGGCTCTAAAGTAAATTCGGGGCTTCCATCACATGTCCAGTGTGCAGCCGGTTCATCTTTGTATGATTTAGTGATGATTTCTACTTTTTCTGCAACCATAAAAGCAGAGTAGAATCCAAGACCAAAGTGGCCGATAATTCCGGAATCTTTAGCAGAATCTTTGTATTTGTCAAGGAATTCTTCAGCTCCTGAAAAAGCAACCTGATTAATGTATTTTTCTACTTCATCAGCAGTCATACCAAGTCCCTGGTCGATAATGTGGATTTTTTTCCCTTCTTTGTCAACTTTGATTTCGATAATCGGATTTCCGTATTCTACCTTGGCTTCACCGATACTAATAAGGTGTTTTAATTTTAAAGTAGCGTCAGTTCCGTTTGAAATTAGCTCACGTAAAAAGATTTCATGATCGCTGTACAAGAACTTTTTGATTAAGGGAAAGATGTTTTCTACCGAAACATTAATTTTACCTGTTGTCATATTTTTATTATTTTTTAGTTTAAAGTGATGATTCTCATTTCTTCAAATAGAATACCAATGTATTTTTGAATGACAAAATGTCGTAAATGTTAATTTTGAAAGAAAATAATTAGATTCTAAAACAAAAGATATTCCTATGAATTGTATCTTTGTATTATAATAATTGTTAAATAAGTAAGTATTAACTTAAATAAATGTACAAAATGAAGAAAATTATTTTCATTTGCATGATCGCCACGATGTTATTCGCGTGTAAATCAGCTTCGTCTACAACAGCTTCAACAGAAGCTACTACGCTATCAACTAAACTTGACAGACCTACTCAGGTAGCTATTAAAGGAAATTGGGTTTTAACCAATGTATCTTATCCAGGTTCCGAATACATCAAAGTAAATTCTTTTGATCTTGCGGATTCAAAATGCTTCATTGGTAGTACATGGAGTTTTATCTCTAATAATAATAAAGGTACGATGGCTCTAACTGCACCAAGCTGTACTGCTTTTAATTCTCCAATTGTATGGAGTATTAATAATCAGGGTATGTTTGTGCTTAAAATTCTTGATGCTGGTGTAAAAGCAAAGAAAGTAAGAGACGGATATTTATTAAAAGTTGCAGGTTTAACTGAGAATTCATTTCAGTTAATTGATAATATTAATGTTGGTGGACAAGTTAAAGATGTCGTTTACCAATTTCAAAGAGCTAATTAAAATTAAAAAATATATAATATGAAAAAGATAACAGTTTTAGGTTTGAGTAGTTTACTTGTATTAGTAAGTTTCTTTACAAGTTGCGATTCAGTAAAAAACGCAAATAACACACAAAAAGGAGCCGGAATCGGAGTAGTTGCCGGTGGTATTATTGGTGGTATTTTGGGAAATAATTTAGGACATGGAGGAAATGCTGCTTTAGGTGCTGCCATTGGTGCTGCAGTAGGTGGAGGAACTGGTGCTCTTATTGGAAACAAAATGGACAAACAAGCCCGTGAAATTGATCAGGCTTTGCCAGGTGCTTCTGTAGAAAGAGTTGGAGAGGGTATTCACTTAACTTTAAATGAAAATTCAGTTCGTTTTGATACTAATAAATCTACTTTAACTGCTCAGGCAAAAGCAAATTTGGATAAATTGGTTCCTGTGTTTAATGAGTACGGAGATACCGATATTCAAATTTTTGGTTATACTGATAATACAGGAAAACCAGAATACAACCTTACACTTTCAGGACAAAGAGCTGCATCTGTACAAGCATATTTAGCTTCAAAAGGATTAAAATCAAGCCGTTTCAAAACTTCAGGTTTAGGAATTGCTGATCCTATTGCAACAAATGATACTCCTGAAGGAAGAGCACAAAACCGTCGTGTAGAGTTTTCTATTACTGCAAATGACAAAATGGTAAATGATGCTAAAGCCGAAGCTGGTAAATAAGTTTCAAACGCAATAAAATTTCTTAAAAGCTGTTTCATAATTGAAGCAGCTTTTTTTTGACTTTAGAAATTAAACATTGTAAATTTGGACTTTCAAATACAACCCATGCTCGACATTCAAAATATTTCTTTTTCGTATACCGAAAGCCCTGTTATAAAAAACGTTTCTTTTACCATTAATAAAGGCGAGAATATTGCTATTATTGGAGAAAGCGGCTGCGGAAAAAGTACGCTTCTTAAACTTATATATGGTCTATATGATTTAGATGAAGGCAAGATTTTTTACAACGACAAACCCATTTATGGGCCTAAATACAATTTGATTCCCGGAATGCCATTTATGAAATATCTGGCTCAGGACTTTGATCTGTCTCCTTTTGAAACAGTGGCAGAAAACGTGGGGAAGTTTCTGTCTAATGGTTTTGCGAATATGAAAAAACTTCGCGTTCAGGAATTATTGGAGATGGTAGAAATGGAATCATTTTCAAACGTAAAAGCTAAATTCTTAAGTGGTGGACAACAGCAAAGAGTTGCTCTGGTCAGAGTTTTGGCTTTAGAACCGGAAGTAATTTTATTAGATGAGCCTTTTAGCCAAATTGATGCTTTCCGTAAAAATGCTTTACGCCGAAATTTATTTCGCTATTTAAAACAAAAAGGTATCACCTGTATTATTGCTACACATGACAGCACAGATGCTTTGTCTTTTGCAGATGAAGCAATCGTAATGCGAAACGGAGAACTTATTGTAAAAGATAATCCAATTAAAATTTATGAAGATCCTGAAACGAAATATGTAGCTTCATTGTTTGGAGAGGTAAATGAACTACCTACTCATCTATTGCTTCCTTATGAAGATGAAACACATAAAACTTTAGTGTATCCGCATCAGTTTAAAATGGTTACCGAATCAAAATTACCGGTAAAAATCAGGCGAACTTATTTTAGGGGAAACCACTATTTAATTGAAACAGTTTATAAAAGGCAGCTTGTCTTTTTCGAAAGTGAAATTGATTTGCCGTTAGAACAGGAGATATTTTTAGGTTTAAATTATCTATAATAGATACAAAATAAAACCCGACAGCTTTTTTATAAACTGTCGGGTTTGTTATTTATTGAAAGAAATAAAATCTAGTTTTTTAAATATTTTTCTAAAAACTGATCTTGTTCCCAAAGTAAGTGCAGGATGTTTTCTTTTGCTACATAACTATGTGCTTCCTTAGGTAAAATTACCATTCTGGTAGTTGCTCCCAAACCTTTTAAGGCCTGATAATAACGCTCGGTCTGCAAAGTAAAAGTTCCTGGATTATTATCGGCTTCACCGTGAACCAATAAAAGAGGTGTTTTCATTTTATCTGCATTCATAAAAGGAGACATGGCGGTATAAACTTCCGGAGCTTCCCAGTAATTACGTTGTTCACTCTGGAAACCAAATGGCGTTAAAGTTCTGTTGTAGGCACCGCTTCTGGCAATTCCGCAAGCAAAAAGATTAGAATGTGTCAATAAATTGGCTGTCATGAAAGCGCCATAAGAATGTCCTCCAATGGCTACTTTTTTACGGTTAATATATCCTAAAGCATCAACAGCATCAATTGCAGCTTCGGCATTGTCTACTAATTGAGGGATGAAATTATCGTTAGGTTCTGTTGTTCCTTCACCAATAATTGGAAAAGCAGCATCGTCTAAAACAACATATCCTTTAGTTACCCAATAGACGAACGATCCGTAATACGGAAATGTAAATTCATTTGAGTTCTGAGTCGATTGTCCGGCACTGTTTTTATCTTTATATTCAGCAGGATAAGCCCAGATCAATAAAGGCAATTTTTCTTTTTTTACTTTGTCGTAACCGGCTGGCAAATATAAAGTTCCCGAAAGTTCCACACCATCTTTACGCTTGTACCTGATTACTTCTTTGCTCACATTTTTAATACTTTCAAACGGATTTTTGAAAGAGGTAATAGGTGTAAGGCTATTTTGTTTTTTAATGTTTCTGAAATAATAATTTGGATATTCACTTTTAGACTGAATCTGAACTAAAACTTTACCGGATTTAAAATCTTCAATTTCTAAAAGATCTTCTTTTTTGTCTTTATAAGTTGAAGTATATACGCGTTTTGCTGTTAAAGTTTTTAAATTAAATTCATCAATAAAAGGGAATTGTCCTTCTTTAGTATATCCATCACCAATACGGTAAGCATTGTCTTTTTCGATTGCTAAAACGTATTTGTTGTATTCATTCTTTTTCGTCTCAAAAATTCCCGGATCAGAATAAACATCTTGTTGGTTTCTATCGGTAATTACTTTTGGTTGCTGGCCAGGATTTGAAGGATTGATCAGATAGGTTTTGGTATTACGGGTGTCGTACCATTCGTCAGTAAGGAAAGCAGTATTGTCATTTCCCCAAATAATATCATTATAACGTTGCGGAACTTTTACTAATGTAGTTGCAGCGTTTGTAAAAGGCGCATCCCAAAGAAAAACTTCATCTCTAAAATCAACTTTGTTTGCCGGATCTCCTTCGTCTAAAGCTACAACATAAGCCAATGTTGCCGGTTTGTCATTTCTCCATGCCATTTCTCTTTTTCCTTTGCGTACTGCCATAAAACCTTTAGGAATTACTTCGTTTAAAGGAACTTCGTTTACGGTTTTAATTTCTTTTCCTCTTGAGTCATAAACTATCGTTTTAGAAGGAAATCTGTTCAAAGGAACGACATAAGAAAATGGTTTCTGAATAGTGGTTAGCATGATAAAGTTTCCGTCTGGCGAAATTCTTTCTCCGGCGTACATAGCTGCATCTTTAAATAAGGTAGCCGTTCCGTTAAGGTTCACTTTATACAATTCAGAGGTAATGATGTTTTCAAAATTGATTTCATCATTTTGATTTTTTAACATGTCAGGATATGTTCTGTTTTGGGATTTTGCTCCGGAAGTACTAGAAATAATTGGCCCTGTTGGTAAATCTTTTTTGGAATCCAATAAAGGTTTTCTGTTTTTTGGAAGCATTTTTACCAAAATAGTTTCGTTGTCTAAAAACCAGCTAAACGGATTTCCAAGATTTGCATTTACAGTAGCTTCGGTAAGTTTTGTTGCTTTTGCAGTGGCTACATCAATAACCCAAAGTTCCACACCTGAATTTGTAGTATGCGAAAACAAAATTTTCTTATCATTTGGTGACCATAAAATATTGCTGATTTTAGGGTTTGTTGGTAAACCGGATACTTGTATTTCGTCCTTTCCGTTAATTTTTCTTAATTTAAGGTTGATCGTATAGGTTACCGTGCTTGAAATATTGGTTACCGGATTGATTCTCAGACCGCCTAAACGAAGTTCTTCCTGGTTGAGATCGTCTAATGTTTTGTATGTACTTCTGTACAATAGTAACATATTCTCTTTTTTGGTATCCATAGATACTGTTGGGGCTCTTTCGTAATCAGCTAAATCTAATATGGATTTAGAAGGTTTTTGATAGGTTAAATTTTCCTGGGCAAAGGCAAAAAAGCCAATGTTAAGGAATAATAGTAGTGTAACCTTTAATTTCATAATTTGAATTTTATGGGTTTAAAAAATGGTATGATAAATGTTTGACTAAGATAGTTTAGTTTTGTTACATTTTAATTCGTTATTTTTCATACTTTTCATTGTTTTGGCTTAAAATATGATTTTTCAGAATAGAAATGGTTTTAAAAGGTTGTATATTTAAAGTATATTAAATTGCTAATAACGAAAAAAATAGTAATTTGTACGCTTATGTTTTAAAGTATACTTAAATTTGCAATCCAATTTTTTAACAAACAATAAAAGAATATGTATCATTCAAAAATAGCGGGCTTAGGATATTATGTTCCTTCAAATGTTGTGACCAACGACGATTTGTCTAAGATTATTGATACCAATGATGAATGGATTCAGGAGCGTACGGGAATTCAGGAGCGCAGACATATTATTCGTGGAGAAGACACCACAACTACAATGGGAGTAAAAGCAGCTAAAATTGCTATAGAACGTTCTGGCGTAGCCAAAGAAGATATTGATTTTGTAGTTTTTGCTACATTAAGTCCGGATTATTATTTTCCTGGGCCTGGAGTTTTGGTTCAACGTGATTTAGGATTAAGAACCGTTGGAGCATTAGATGTAAGAAACCAATGTTCCGGTTTTGTTTATGCTATTTCTGTTGCTGATCAATATATTAAAACCGGAATGTATAAAAATATTTTGGTAATTGGTTCTGAGGTACATTCAACCGGATTGGATATGACAACCCGTGGTCGCGGAGTTTCGGTAATTTTTGGCGATGGAGCAGGAGCAGCGGTTCTAAGCCGTGAAGAAGATTTGACAAAAGGAATATTATCAACACACTTACATTCAGAAGGGCAGCATGCAGAAGAATTAGCTTTGCAGGCACCAGGAATGGGAGCACGCTGGGTAACCGATATTTTAGCAGATAATGACCCGAATGATGAGAGTTACTATCCGTATATGAACGGACAATTTGTATTTAAAAATGCAGTAGTTCGTTTTGCTGAAGTAATTAACGAAGGTTTAGAAGCAAATGGTTTACAGGTTTCGGATATTGACATGCTGATTCCGCATCAGGCAAATTTGAGGATTTCACAATTCATTCAAAACAAGTTCAAACTGAGTGATGATAAGGTACACAATAACATCCAGAAATACGGAAACACAACTGCAGCCTCTATTCCAATCGCTTTGACAGAAGCCTGGGAACAAGGAAAAATTAAATCTGGAGATACAGTTGTTTTAGCCGCTTTTGGGAGTGGTTTCACCTGGGCCAGTGCAATTATTAAATGGTAAATTAATTCATCTTGCATTATATTTTAAAACCTGCTCTTTTTTGGAGCAGGTTTTTTTATACTTTCGTGTTGTGTTATTTTGTTACACAATCTTATCATTTCGACGAAGGAGAAATCACAACCGGTCAGAACATGTTGTTGTGAAATATGGAATATAACTTATTTCGGGTGTATTGCCCCTTTCATTGAATTGACAAGCGAGTTGGGTAAGAATGACCAATTATGCAAAATATCTTTTTAAACAAATGAAAAAAAATCAATTAGAAATAGCGTGTTTTACCTACGAATCAGCCATAATTGCACAGGAGAATGGTGCCGACAGAATAGAATTGTGCGAAAACATGCAGCTTGGCGGAACAACGCCAAATGCAGTTTTAGCAGTGAGGGTTCGCGAAAAGTTGTCAATTAAAATGCATGTAATTATACGGCCCCGCGGAGGCGATTTTGTTTATACTGATGAAGAAATTGCAGAAATGAAGCAAGATATAAAACACTTTAAGAAATGGGGTGTTGACGGTTTTGTTTTTGGAATTTTAAACCCGGATAATACTGTCAATAAAAAACAAAATCAGGAACTGGTCAACTTAGCCAGTCCGCTTTCGTGTACTTTTCATCGTGCTTTTGATGATGTTCATTCAATAGAAGAATCTCTCGAAGATGTTATCGATTGCGGTTTTCAAACCATTCTGACTTCCGGTCGTGGGAAAAATGTTGAAGAAGGAATTGAAGATCTGCAAATGATTCAGAAACTCGCCAAAGGCAGAATCGAAATTATGCCCGGAGGTGGTTTACGATCTTCTAATATTAAATTATTACAGGAAAAATTAGAACCTACATTTTATCATTCGTCTGCTATTACGGATGACACCGAAACAGCAAATCCTGAAGAAATAAAAGAGTTGCGAAATTTTCTATAAGTATTAAATAAAATAAGAAAAGCCTGGAGTTGGCAAACACCAGGCTTTTCTTTTCTACAAGAACTATTAAAATCTACTCTTAAAAGTGGGATTAAAACATTCCGCCACCACCTTTACTAGTGTTATCTTCTCTTTGTTTACGTTCCAGGTTTTTAATTTTTGCACCACCAAAATTATAGGTTAAACCTAAATAAACGGTTTGGCTTTCCCATTTAAATTGTCCTTCATGTGCATAAGGATACATCGAGTCAAAAGAATATTTCATCGTATTGAACACATCGTTAAAACGTAAACTGATGTTCATTTTATTGTCTAACAATGTATAACGTGAACCTATGTCCATTTTGTACATTTCATGACTGTTATTTTGAAGTCCGTCAACTCCACCTCTGTAAAAACCAAAGGCCAAAAAGCTTAAACGCTTGTTTACTTTAAAATTCGAATTCATACGGCCATTAAAAGCAGCAACAGTAACTTTTCTTTCAAGTGGACTGCTGGTTTGTGTTACCGGGTCGTATGCAAAAACAACTCCCTGTTGATTGATGCTTGAGAAATCAATAGACGGCTGGATATCCCACCATTTTGTGATTTTATAATTGAAAGAAACCTCAAAACCATAAGAAGTATTATGATCATAGTTCGTATAAGTCAGAATTTGTTTGTTACCGGTTGGGTCTGTATCATCCGGGTATAAAATTCTGCTAATCTGGTCATTAATGCTTCTGTAAAACACACCTGTAGTAAAGCTCCCTTTTTCCAGGGTTTTAGTATAATTTATTTCTACCGAATTAGTAAACTGAGGTCGTAACTCCGGATTTCCTAATGAAGTAACTAATGGAGTAGAGAACTCACGAATAGGCTTTGTTTGCTCTAAACTCGGGCGGTCTACACGACGGCTATAACTAAATTGCAAGGTGTTTTTCTCATTCAGATTATACGTTACGTAAGCTGATGGATATAAGGTAACATAGTCATCATTGAATTTTTCAAGCCCCTGATTTAAATTAGCGACTACTTTATAACTTTCAAAACGACCTCCCAACTGGTAACTGAATTTTTTAAATTTCTGACCAAATGTTACATAAGCGGAATAAATATCGGTATCGTAAGTATAATTAGAAACCGGAAGTGCTGCAAGCGGGTTTCCTGTAATATAATAATTATCCGTTTTGGTGATTCTGGCTTCGGCACCGGCTTCAAGAGTTGTTTTATCGTTTAATGGATTTACGTAATCAACATTTAAAGTGGTTAGTTTGCGTGTTCCTTTTATATAATCATCATACACAACATTATTTTGAGTATTGTCGTTCTTTATGGTCTGAGTATCAAAAGAAGAATATTGCGTTTCTTTATTGTCACTGTAATTCCCTTCAAAATCTAAAGTATGACCTTCTTTTTTAAAGATATGTTTGTACGCCAGATTATAAGTCCCAACCTGATCTGGTCCTGAATATTTAGATTTTTGAAAAATATTGGCTACCTCAGAACCTGCTACATTGTCGTAATCAATACCAGTATTTACAAACCCTTTACCATTTGATTTATTTTGATTGGTGTAAAAAGATAAGGTGTTATGATCATTAATTAAATAATCCATTCCAATTTTATACAAATAAGAATCATTATCGTTTAGAACATCAATTTTCTGAACAACATTCGGGTCGAACCTTTTGATGAACCCATCGTTCTGGTAAGTTCCAAAGTTCTGCCCCACATTACCAAAGAAGTTTACTTTCCCTGTTTTGTAATTCAGGTTTAAAGATTGGTTGTATTTGGCCGTTTCCCCAAAAGTGATTCCGCCACTGTAGCTTCCGTTGAAACCAGTATTGGTGTTTTTGTGTAAAACGATATTGATGATTCCAGACATTCCTTCCGGATTGTACTTGGCACTTGGATTTGTAATCAACTCAATTTTTTTGATCGACGTTGATGGAATTTGTTTTAATAATTGGGCAGGGTCAATATTCGATGGTCTTCCGTCAATTAATACACGAACATTGTCGTTTCCGCGAAGCGAAAGCTTTCCGTCCTGATCCACATTCACAGATGGAATGTTGTTCATAATATCAGATGCCGAAGCTCCTGCAGTAGTTAAATCTTTTCCGACTGTAATAATTTTTCGGTCAATTTTTTGTTCTATTGTTGAGCGGTCACTTACAATATTTACACCTTTAAGCTGAGTAGCTTCTTCTTCAAGAGCAACATTGACTGTCGCTGTTTTTTTATTGTCACTTAAAATAACAGAAGCCACATATTTTTTAAATCCAATGTATTGAATTTCGACAGTATAACTTTTTAACGCCAGATTTTTGATAGTAAAATTTCCGTTATCGTCTGTATTAACTCCTGAAACTACTTTTCCGTTATCTTTGATTGAAACTGTTGCATAAGAGATTGGTGCGTTATTCGATTTCTCAGTAATTTTCCCGGAAACTGTTCCCGTGTTCTGGGCTTGTGCTGTTGCCATTACACCCAGTAATGCGAACAGAAAGAATTTTAATTTCATAATGTGTTATTGATTATTTTGATTTGATTGATGATGATTGCTTTTTTGTTTTTGTTAGATTTTTTTTCTTTGAACGAATTCAAAACTCTTATTTAAGACTCCTTTATCGTCGATATGTTACAGGAAAAATTAAAAAAGATTTTGTTTTTTTTAAGAAGTGCTGTTTTTTAATAGATTAGCGTTTTGATTTTTTGATAATTTTAACAATCAAAACAAAATCCTTTTTGAGAAATTCAGAACGTTTTGTTGTATTTTATATGTTTTTCATTTTCTGTAATTGATGAATAAGCAGTATCTTTGCTCACTTTAAAAATAAGTTTACATGTCATTATCACAAATTCTTACACCTTCTATACAAAAAGCAATACAAGCATTATTTGATGTTACTGTTGATAAAATCGAATTTCAAACTACCAGAAAAGAGTTTGAAGGCGATATTACAATGGTTATTTTTCCTTTATTGAAAGTAATCAAAAGCAATCCTGCCGAATTAGGAAATAAAATTGGAAATTACTTAGTAGAAAATGTTACAGAAGTAGCACGCTTTAACGTAGTTTCGGGATTCTTGAATATTGTAATTGCAGATAGTTATTATTTGAGTTTCTTTAATGAAATAAAAGACAATAACAAGTTTGGATATGTTACACCAAATCCGGATGAGAAAGCAATTATGGTCGAATATTCTTCGCCAAATACCAATAAACCTTTACACTTAGGCCATGTTCGTAACAATTTGTTAGGATATTCTGTTGCCGAAATCATCAAAGCTTCAGGTAAAAAAGTATACAAAACACAAATCATCAACGACCGTGGAATCCATATTTGCAAATCGATGCTGGCCTGGCAGAAATTTGGAAATGGCGAAACTCCCCAAAGTTCAAATTTAAAAGGAGATAAATTAGTTGGTAAATATTATGTTGAATTTGATAAAGCATATAAAGCTGAAATTTCACAATTAACGGCTACAGGTAAAACCGAGGAAGAAGCTAAAAAACAAGCGCCCATTATTATTGAAGCGCAGGAAATGCTTAAAAAATGGGAATCCGGAGATGAAGCGGTAATTTCACTTTGGAAAATGATGAACCAATGGGTTTATGATGGTTTTGCTACCACTTACACCAATCTTGGAGTTAATTTTGATAAATACTATTATGAAAGTAATACCTATTTATTAGGAAAAGATGTTGTTCAGGTGGGTCTGGATAAAGGTGTTTTTGAAAAAGATCCTGATGGTTCCGTTTGGATCGATTTGACTGATGAAGGCCTGGATCGTAAAATTGTATTGCGTTCAGATGGTACTGCAGTTTATATGACTCAGGATATTGGTACTGCAATCCAGCGTGTAAAAGATATGCCCGATGTTGGCGGAATGGTTTACACAGTGGGTAACGAACAGGATTATCACTTTAAAGTTTTGTTCCTGATCCTGAAAAAACTTGGTTTTGACTGGGCTTCAAGCTTATATCACTTATCGTACGGAATGGTTGATTTGCCTTCAGGAAAAATGAAAAGCCGTGAAGGAACTGTTGTAGATGCTGATGATCTGATGCAGGACATGACCGATACGGCAAAACAAATCTCGGAAGATCTGGGGAAATTAGACAGTTATTCTGCCGAAGAAAAAGCCAAACTATACAAAACAATTGGCCTTGGAGCTTTGAAATATTACATTTTAAAAGTAGATCCTAAGAAACGTATTTTGTTTAATCCGGAAGAGTCTGTTGATTTTGCAGGAAATACAGGTCCGTTTATTCAATATACCTATGCCAGAATTCAATCGATCATCCGTAAAGCCGATTTTGATTTTTCAGCGATAACGAATACAGAAGAATTACACGAAAAAGAAAAAGAGCTGGTAAAACAAATTGAACTTTTTCCGGAAGTAATTCAAAATGCGGCCCAGAATCACAGTCCTGCGTTGATTGCAAATTATACGTATGATTTAGTAAAAGAATACAATTCGTTTTATCAATCGGTACATATATTAGGAGAAACAGATTTAACTAAAAAGATATTCAGAGTGCAGCTTTCACAAAAAGTAGCCGAAGTAATAAAATCAGCATTTACTTTGTTGGGAATTGAAGTTCCGGAAAGAATGTAGTTTACATCAATAGTGTTAAGATCTTAAGAGCCGTTAATTTTATAATTACCGGCTCTTTTTTTTATTTAAAAAAGAATAAGAGGTTTTGAATTTACGGTTTTGATTCATTTGATTGCGGGATCGTAAATGAAATTATGATGATGAAAAGGTTAAAGATTTTGCGAATGAATTTTCGTGTAAAAAAAATGAATTAACATTTGTAAATATCCTTTTTATATCTATGTTTACACTAAGAAAATAACGTATAAAAATTGTCTGTAATACCACTGTTTAAAAAAAGTTATGCGGCTTTTTTTTAAAACAAAAAGCAATCGAGGAAGCCGAAAATCGTAAGAGTAGGCAAGAAATTTAAACCCAAAAACCAATGATTAAAAAAACATTACTTTTAATGATGCTTCTTTTTGTATGTTGCACAATCAATGCACAAGAGCTAGTATCGCCTTCTTATGGATTTTCTCACAGTAAAACAGCCTATATTACTTTGGCAGACGGTACTGAAATCAACGGAACTATCAAAGATATTGATAGAGACAAAGGATTAATTGAGTACATTAAATTACAAGACGGGGCTGGAAAAAAACACAAACTAAAACCGGAAGACATTAAATTTATGTACTTGCCTCCAAGCGGACTTGACAACTTAGGAAAAAAACTTAATTTTCTTGAAGATTTCAAAAAATGGAATGACACAAAATTAAACCAGGATTTCTTAAACCAGGGTTATGCTTATTTCGAAACTGCGGATGTTAAAATCAAAAAAAGAAACGAGAAATTATTAATGCAGCTTCTTAATCCTGGATTCAGTAAAGAGTTTAGAATTTACTGCGATCCTTATGCTAAAGAAACGGCTTCTTTAGGAGTTGGTGGTGTTAAATTTGTTGGTGGTGACATTAAATCATATTATGTTGCTAAAAAAGATTCACCGGCATTTTTGCTTAAGAAAAAAGATTACAAAAAAGAATTTCAGCCATTATGGGGAAGCTGCGATAAAGTAATTTCAGGATATCCGGAAATTAAATGGACAGAATTCGTAAAACACGTTATCACGTATTCTGAATGTGTTGATCCAAGCTAAGATTGCACTTCATATAAAATACAAAGTATTATAAAGTTAAGAAATCATAATGCTAAAAAGAGCCGATAGTTTAAAAAACTATCGGCTCTTTTGTTTTATCTAATTTACTAATTATAAATATTACTTATAATGTTAATTTTTATTTAATTGTAGGTTATTTCACATTGTTTATGTAGTTTTGCTTTATTATTGAAAATAACCACTACATTTTCATAAACAAATTTTTCTTATAATTTGTAAAATTATAGAATCCACCTTTTACTTACATCACTTTTAGTGAATAAATGATTTACAATAGTACTTCTTGTTTTTCCGTAAACATATTTATAATAATTCCTTTTATTTGTTTTAACTATTTTGATTAGTATACATTTTTAGTAAATAAAATTTAAGGATAATGAGCCGTCTAGATTTATTTTTAGACGGTTTTTTTTATACATATCAAAAAGTCTGGTTTTAAATTTTTTTACAAAAATTATTTATTTAAGATAATTCTCATCGGAATACTGATGTTTAGTTATTTTTCTCTTTTTTTACTCTACTAATTAACATAAAATATATTTTAATTGTTTTATTTTTTAGTAAAAAAGCTACTTTTATAAAAGTTAAACTGTGTAAAATTCTCGTTAAAATTATTTTAATTTTTTAAGTTCGCCCTAATAACTCAAAAAAACAAAATAATGAAACAAAAATTAAAAAGTTTAGCGATCCTTTTTTTTGTTTTTGCTTTGCAATTAGCATATGCGCAAGACAAAAGAATTAGCGGGATTGTTTCTGATGATTCAGGACCAATTCCAGGTGTTAACGTTTTACTTAAAGGAACAAAGAATGGCGTACAAACCGACTTTGATGGTAAGTATTCTATTCAGGCAAAAACGGGAGATATTCTTTTATTTTCCTATATGGGTATGGAGGATGTGACTATTACTGTCGGTAATTCTTCAGTAATCAACGCAAAGATGATAGGTGGTGGTAAAGCTTTAGAGGAGGTGGTTGTTGTGGCTTATGGTAAGGTAAATAAATCTACTTACACAGGATCTGCTACTCAAATTAAGTCTGAACAACTTGAGAACAGACCTTTGACAAATGCTTTGTCAGTTTTAGAAGGAAGCACTTCCGGAGTTCAAATTCAGAGCTCAGCAGGACAGCCCGGATCGGCGCCAGAAATCAGAATACGAGGATTTAGTTCTATTAATGGATCAAATACGCCATTATATATTGTTGACGGAGTTCCATTTGCCGGAGATATTAGTGCTTTAAATTCTAATGATATTGAGAGTTTAACAGTTTTAAAAGATGCTTCTTCTACATCGCTTTATGGTTCCAAGGCGGCTAATGGCGTTATTATAATTAATACAAAGACAGGAAAATCAGCTAAAGATAAATTCTCGCTAAACGTGAGTACCGGTATGACTTCAAGATCGATAAAAGATTATGACAGGGTAAATGTTTACGATTATTATCCTTTGGAATGGGAAGCTATTAGAAACAGCCGTCCAATGGGTACACAAGAAGAAATTAACGCCGCTAACCTGTATGCATCCGGTAGAGTTCCTGTAGTGTTAGTGACAAATCCGTTTAATGTTCCGAATGGCAGTATTGTAGGAACTGATGGGAAATTAAATTCAAATGCACAATTATTATACCCTGATGACTTAAGCTGGGAAAAACAATTGGAAAGAGCGGGAGTTCGTCAAAATATAGATTTTTCTTATCAAGGAAAATCAGAAAAATCAAATTACTTCGCTTCTTTAGGTCATTTGAAAGAGGAGGGATATATTCAGAAATCAAATTTTGAAAGAACAACCGGACGATTGAATTTAAATACCAGTTTAAATGACTGGTTTAAAACTGGTATTAATATTTCAGGAGCCTTAACTAATTCTAATTTAGGGATTGACGGTGTAGAAAGTAATAGTTCCTTTAGGAACCCTTTTAGAACAATGAGAACAATGGGGCCTATTTATCCGGTTTTTGATCATACTGAAAATGGAGATTATCTGTTAGATGCTAAAGGCAATAAAGTATATTCAACTGTTCGTGGCTCTGGCGCCTCTAATGGCAGAAACGTTGTATATGAAACGCTAAATGACACAGATAATATAAAAGGATTGGCTATTTCTGCAAGAACTTTCTTTGAAGTGAAATTTTTAAAAGATTTCAAATTCACGACTAATATTTCTATTGACAAGTCTTATTTTAATAGAACTTTTACTTATAACACTTTGATAGGTGATGGTGCGCCGACAGGTTTAATAGGTAAAAACGATAAGATATTAACTGGTATTACCTATAACCAATTACTTAATTATTCTAAGAAGATTGGAAATCATAATTTTTCTGCATTACTGGGTCATGAAAGTTTCGATTATGAAAGAAACTGGACAACAGGTACTAAAACAGGTCAGGTTGTACCAGATAATACAGAATTTGTTAATTACGCTACGACTACAAATTTAAAATCTTATACAAGAAATTACGCAACTGAATCTTATTTCTCAAGAGTGGGATATGATTATATGGACAAATATATTTTTTCTGCATCGTTGCGTAGAGATGGATCTTCAAAATTCGCTAAGGATAATCGTTGGGGGAATTTCTGGTCATTAGGGGGAGCATGGGTAATGTCGAGAGAAAATTTTCTTGCTAACAATTCATGGATTAATGATTTGAAATTGAGAGCCTCAATAGGTGAAGTAGGAAATGATTCACACATAATTAGTGATACTAATGACGCAGACTCAAAAATTGAAGGATTGAACTATTATGTAAGCCAGCCTACTTATAGTTTAGGTTATGATAATGGAAGTGAAGGGGGAGTAATTACTTATGCTGCTGCTGCACCAAATTTGCAATGGGAGGTTAATACTTCAAAAGATATTGCGGTTGAATTTGCATTTTTTAAGAACAGGCTAAAAGGAAGTATCGAGTATTATAATAGAAATACAGATGGACTTATTTTCGATGTGCCAAATCCGCTGTCATCAGGATTAGATAATAGAGTTGAAAATATTGGGTCTATGTATAATAGAGGTTTTGAGGTTTCGCTTGATGGTGTAATTCTTAAAACAAATGATTTTTCGTGGAGTTTAAATGTAAACGCGTCTACTATTCATAATGAAATTACAAAACTGCCGCAAAAAGAAATAATTACTAAGACAGGAAATAAAAAACTTGCTGTTGGCAGATCTATATATGATTTTTGGTTAAAAGATTGGTATGGTGTAGATCCGGCAGATGGATATGCTTTATATGTTGCTGATCCTGATAAAATGGGAGTAAATGATGCTACAGGAAGAGTTGTAAATGGAGTAAATGTAACAACAGATCAGAATAAAGCTTTATATCACTATGCCGCTTCCGCAATTCCTGATTTGTTTGGAAGTTTTGGTAATACATTTAAATATAAAGGAATTCAATTGGACGTTATGTTCTCGTACCAATTAGGAGGTAAGATGTATGATACCAATTATTCAGCTTTGATGCATACAGGTAATGAGTATGGGGCTGCATTAAGCACAGATATTTTAAACAGGTGGCAAAAGCCCGGCGATATTACAGATGTTCCCCGATTAGATGTAAATAGAAATACGCAATCTTCTGCTGCTTCAGATCGATGGTTGGTAGGATCAGATTATTTAGCCCTGAGACAAATTAATTTATCTTACAAAATGCCTTCGGATTTAATATCTAAACTAGATATTGACAACGCGACAGTTTATATAAACGGTGAAAACTTATTACTATTTACTAAACGTCAGGGAATGGATCCAACTCAAACTTTTAATGGAACAACTCAAAACAGGTATATTCCTTCCCGAATAATTACATTAGGTTTTAACTTAAATTTTTAAATTTCAATAGTATGATATCAAATTATATAAAACAAGTATTTTTTATAATAGCGGTAGTTTTCTTGTCATCTTGTTCTGATGATTTCTTGGATAAAAAGCCAACAGAGTTTGTGGATTATGATGCTGCAACAAAAACAACTGAGAATTTAATGACTACTTTGAACGGGATTCACAGGTCTTTATATATCAGATATGAAAATCAAAGTGAATCTGGTTTAGGAGGACTGATGCAACAAACCGATATTGTAGGAGATGATATTGTTTTTCCAATAACGAATGGTTGGTTTTTGACAGTATACAATTGGAGCGCATTAAATAATGAAAATGCTCAGGATCTTCGTTATCCTTATAGAACATATTACAGGATAATAAGAAATGCTAATACAATAATAAATGCGACAGATGTGGCTATTGGTGCAATTGCAGATAAAAATATTGTAAAAGGGCAGGCTTTGTTGTACCGTGCTTTTTGTCATTTTCAATTGGTACAATTATTTGGTAAGAGATATGTAAACGGAGAAACTAACTCACAATTGGGAGTTCCAATTGTTTTAACTGTTGGAAATGATAATTTTCCGCGTTCTACAGTAGAGGATGTATATGCCCAAATTAATAAAGATTTAGACGAAGCAAATACCTTGTTAATTGGATATACAAAACCAAATAATTCTCATTTAGACCTAAAAGTTGCGCAAGGATTAAAAGCACGTGTTGCTTTGACCCAGGGAAATTGGGCATTAGCTGCGGATTATGCTAATAAAGCCAGAGCAGGAATGAATTTGATGACTATTACAGAATACCGATCAGGTTTTAATGATTATACCAATAAAGAATGGATGTGGGGCAGCCATATTAATGAGGTTCAAACCCAATATTTTGGGAATTTTGGAGCTTATATGTCGAGGAATTTTAATTCAACAGTTATACGTTCTTGCCCTAAAGCAATAAATAGTAAACTTTATGATATGATTCCAACGACAGATGTACGATCTACTATATTTGATAAAACAGGTAAACATACTGAGTTAGCACTTTCTTCCGTATTTGTGAAATTTCCTTATACTAGCCAAAAGTTTTTATCAATAAGTACTGGAGATGGCAGATGTGATGTTCCCTACATGCGTGTAGCCGAAATGTATCTTATAGAAGCAGAAGCAAAAGCCAGGTTAGGGCAAGCTGACGCTGCTACAGTTCTTTTTGACTTTGAGAAAGCTAGAAATTCTGATTATGTTTTGTCATCAAATACAGGACAATCTTTAGTTGATGAAATATTATTACAAAGGCGAATAGAATTGTGGGGAGAGGGATTTAGATTTTTTGATTTAAAAAGAACAAATGCTTCCTTGGATAGAACTGGGGCAAATCATGATTCTGGAATTGTCAATGGTGTTATGAATGTTTCGTCTACTGATAAGAGATGGCAATGGCTTATTCCTAAAGTAGAGATTAATGCGAACCCGTTGATTGTTCAAAATGAGCTGTAAAAAACAGTAAATTGTTTTTTACAAAGAAAAAAGCCTATAGTTCTTAATGAACTATAGGCTTTTTTAAATAATAACTAACTCAAATATTTTTATTTTACAAACTTGTCAATAATGGCGTCTGATTCTGCTTTTGTAGCAGTTGGTTTTAAGTCAAACAATAGCGAGTAAAGTGCTTTTCTGTCTACTTTAGCTTCTAAGTTTAAGTCTTTATGTCTGTCAAAAAGCGTTTGCCATTTGTCTCGAACATTTTTCCAAAGCGCATTATTTTCCTTCCACCATTTTTGAGCGGCAAGACATTTAATGTCCGGAACTTTAGTATAAATGTCAAGTCCTTTTTCTTGTGCTAACAAAACATCTTTTGTGCCATCAGTACGAACCAATTTGTCATTGTCCTGCTCATGATTCCATCCTGTAGCTGTAATTTCGTGAATGTTTCTTCTTTTTAAAACATTATAGTCATTACGAATTGTTTGTTCTCTTCTCGGTAAAGGGGCATCAGCAACATTTGCCCAGTAATCTTGTCCGTCAACATGTACCCAGGTTGAAGAACCTTCATAACGTGGACTATCATCTACCTGATATACTTTTTGAGTCCATTGTCCTTTAACGGCTTTTTTGTCCAGTTTTTTATATTTCCAGGAAGTTCCTTTGTCAAAGGAATACAAGTCTGTGTTTTCATACATCCAGTCTTGTCTCCAGTGTTTAATGATCATATCGTCACTTACTATTAATAAGTGCTGCATTACAATTTTATTTGGAGTGTCTTCTAAAAGCTCTACCCATTCTAAAGCAGATTCATGTTTAGTTGGCGATGGCTTATAAGTAAGAGAATCTTTAGGATATTGAAAAGTTTCGGTGAAATTAAACTTTACTTCATAGCAACCACACATTGATTTTATTGATTTGATGTCTTGCTGCTTTTTGTCCTGACTGAAACCAAGGCTACAAGTCAAAGCCATAACAGCTGAAAAATAGAGGCTTTTTGTAATCATAACTTATTGTTTTGTTTTTATATTTTCGCAAATATATGTATTTTATTTAGAACAAATAAAAATAGTTTCTATATTTGCGTTGTTATTAAGACTTAATAAAAATAATGAAAATAAAATTTACCCTTTTTGTGGTTGTTCTTTTTTGTCAAATTTCTGTTGGACAGGTAAAGGATACTATTGCATCTCGAGAAAAACTTTCTGAAGTTGTTGTTACAGGACAGTTAGAGCCACAATCTATTAAGAAATCGGTATTTAATGTTCGAGTGATTACTAAAGAGAATATAAAGCAACTGGCTGCAAATAATTTAGCTGATGTTTTAAATCAATACTTAAATATTACAGTTCAGAATAGTGGGAGCGATGGACGTTCTACGGTTTCAATGTTCGGATTAGATTCACAGTATTTTAAAATTTTAGTAGATAATATACCATTAGTAAGTGATACAGGTATGGGAACTAATGTTGATTTAACACAGGTAAATCTAGACGATGTAGAACGTATCGAAATTATTGAAGGTTCAATGGGGGTTACTCATGGGGCAAATGCTGTGACTGGGATCTTAAATATTATTACAAAGAAAGGCGGGTCTAATAAATGGGATATCAGCGCAACTATTCAGGAAGAAACGGTTGGTAATGAATATTCACTTACTGATAAAGGACGACATATTCAGTCAGTTAAAGTTGGACATAAATTTAATGATAACTGGTATATTAATATTGGTGGTAATCATAATAATTTTAAAGGTTTTTATGATGATAAACAAGGTAAAGATTATATTGTTAATGATGGTTTGAGGGGGTATTCGTGGCTGCCAAAAGAACAATGGGTTGGAAATGCAATGCTTGGATATCAGAAAGATAATTTCAAGATTTTTTACAAATTTGATTACTACGGTGAAAATGTAGATTTTTATAGTCCAGTGTTAGTTCCTCAAGACAATTATCCTTTTCCGGAAACTTTTTTTGCAAGGGATAAACGTTATTTGACAAATCGTTTTTACCACCATTTGAATGCCAACGGAAAGCTCTTTTCCAAATTAAATTATAATGTTTCTGTGTCACACCAAAAACAAGAACGTGATGCTGAATTATTTGATTATCAGTTAGAAACAAAGAAAGAATCTAACAATAACAGATTTACATATCAATCTAAAGAAGTATTTTATTCTACTGGAACATTAAGTAATTTCTTCAACAATAAGAAAGTAGATTTTCAATTGGGATATGAAATCACAAATGAAAATGGTTTTTATAGTGGTGCAGCGGGAACTTTTTTAGATAATGTACTGCAGTCTGTAGATGTTAGAAAGAGATTAGAAAATTATGACATCTTTACAGTTGCTGAAATTAGCTTATCAGATAAACTTTCAATTCGTCCGGGACTTCGTTACTCAATTCAAAATACTTTTAAAGATCAGTATGCTAGTTCGTTAGGTTTGAGGTATCTTTTCAAAAAAGGATTAGAAGTAAGAGCTTCATTAGGTAAATCATATCGTACTCCAAATTTTGATGAGCTTTATACTTATTTTGTTGATTCTAATCATAACGTGCAGGGGAATCCTAATTTAGTTCCAGAAAACAGTACATCATACGAAGTAAGTTTTAAAAGAGTCTGCGATTTAAAGTCGGGTGCACAGATTGCTAATAATGTTGCAGTAACTTTTTTAGATGTTGATGACAGAATTGATTTGGTATTGACACAAATTACACCTTCAAAATATAAGTATATTAATATCAACAAATATAAAATGTGGAATATTTCGACCACAGAGCAATATGCATATAAAAACTGGAATGTAAAAATTGGAGCTGCTCTAGTTGGAATTTCTCAAAAACTTGATTTAGCAGAGTTGGGTATTACCTCAGATGATAAATTCTTGTATTCTTTACAGTTAAACTCTAGCATATCGTACAATGTTTCAAAATGGAATACCTTGTTTGCACTTTATTACAAATATAATGGACAACAGCAGCAATATGCCACAGGAACTAATGAAAAGGGCGATGCTGAATTTTACCTAAACAAAATTAATCCATACAGCTGGATGGATGCATCTGTTCGAAAATCATTCTTTAAAAATCAATTTGAAGTTACAGTTGGAGCTCGTAATTTATTCGATATTAAGAATGTGCAGATTACTCAGGGTAATGGAGGTTCTGGCGGGGGAACTCATGCAGCTGGTCCGCAAGCCTTGATGCTTGGATATGGACGCTCTTACTTTCTTAAACTTACTTATAACTTAAATTTTAATTAAATATATTAAATACTATGAAAAATAACTTTATCTTACTTCTTACGTTCGTCTTTCTTGCTTTTACAGCATGTAATAGTGACGATAATACTCCGCAATCAGATGTTGCTGTTGCGTTTGCTGAAACTTCGTACAATCTGACAAGTGATGCAACACCAGTTCAAATAAAATTTTCTAAGCCAGCTCCTGTTGCCGGAACGATTACTCTTGATGTAACTGAAACTGCAGTGGCTTATACTACTGATTATACAACAACTCCTGCTGCTGCTGCAAAAAAAGTGGTTGTGCCTTTTGCAAAAGATGCAACTTCGGTTGAGTTTACTTTTAATAAAATTAAAAATGCAGCTGCATCTGAAGTTAAAAATGTAGTTTTTACTATTTCAGGAACTTCTTTTGGTGGGCAGATATCAAGTAATAAAACAATTCAGTTAAACTTTAATGAAGCAGCATCTTTAGGAACAGCTTTGTCACCAGAAGTTGGAGGTCCGTTAGAACCAAATCAGGTTTATATTGATTTGAGCAGTGGAAAAATGACAACTGCAGTTAGAAATTCTTGGGATTTAGGATTTTATTCTGGTGCTGATTTTAGAGTAGTATTAAACGGTTCTGTGAAAATGGCAGCGAAACAATTAAAAAGCACTAATATTGACGAAGTTCAGGTTGCCGATGAAACTATGATTATTGCGCAGGGAACAGGATTTTCTGATCAAGTTGATGATTCAGCAGGGGATATTACAAAGACGGCTATTGCTGCGATTTCATCTACAGATTCTGATAATAAAGTATATTTACTGTACTTAGGTAACAAACCTGCTGCCGCTGCACCAGTTTTAGGAAAAGAAGGAGCTGTTGGAGGAGACGCAAGAGGATGGAAAAAAATTAGAGTTTTAAGAAGCGGAAGCGACTACAAAGTTCAATATGCTGATATTGCTTCAACTACTCACGAAGAAATTGTAATTTCGAAAAATAGTGCCTATAATTTTACATTTTTAAGCCTAATCGATAAAAAAGTAGTAAATGTTGAACCGCAAAAAAATCAATGGGATCTTAACTTTACAACTTTCGTAAACGTTATTCCTAATGGAGCAACAACGGTACCGTATTTCTACCCGGATTATGTTACTAACAACTTAAACGGTAATGCAAAGGCTTACCAAGTTTTAACTTCTGCGTTTACTTATGATGCTTTTACATTAGCAAATGTTGATAATACTAAATTTACTGCAGATCAGAGAAATATTGGGTCGAACTGGAGAAGTACTAGTGCCCCAGGTCCTGATGGAAATCCAATGACTCAATTTGTATTGAGAACAGACCGTTTCTTTGTAATTAAAGACCCTGCAGGAAATGTTTATAAATTGAAATTTACAGGTGGTGCTAAAGCTGATTTAGAAAGAGGTCACCCAACATTCCAATATGCTATTTTGAAATAAATTATTAAGACAAAAAAATTAAAGATTATAAGGAACATTTTGTTCTGGTTTTTAATATAAAAACATTAAAATTCAGTTAATCATTAGCTTTGTTTTTTTATTTTTTTTTTGATAAAGAGGTTAGATTTTCTAACCTCTTTTTTTTGTTTTATTTTAATGTTAAAAACAATTCATAAATTAATGTTTAATTCTATCTTTGCGCATTACTTTTTTATAAGGAATTAATAGGAATTTTGAATAAAAATTTTAACAGACCCTTTCTTCAAATTTATAATTACTAGTGAATACAAAATCTTATTTTTTTCAGTCTTTCTCAATTGTCGCATTGGCATTCGTCGCTTTCATTGGATTTAAGCAAATCCTGCCTGATAAAATTTTCCCGGATAGTAAAGTTGATTCTAAAAACGTACTGATCGACAGTTTGCTTTTAGAGTCTGTAGCAAACGATTCCTTATCGCAAAAAGATGATGGTCTCAGCGAAGACGAAAAGAAGGAAGCCAGGGAGAAAATCTTTTTTGATGCTTCAGAAGGAATCGAATTTCCATCTGAAACTTTCGATAACTATAAAGGATATCAGTACCTGATTTCTTTTTATGAAAAACTATATCAACTCGAAAAGAACCCGCAAGCCAAAGTAAGGATTGCTTATTATGGCGATTCCATGACAGATGGTGATTTGATCGTACAGGATGTCAGATCCAATTATCAGGAACGTTTTGGCGGCAACGGAGTTGGATTTGTTTCCATCACTTCAGAGTCAGCAGCGTCAAGAGGATCGGTAAAATCGACCTATTCCAAAAACTGGAAAACACTATCATATTTAAATGTCAAAAATCCAATTAGTCCTTTTGGTGTAAACGGGCATGTGTTTTTTGCCAATGATAAAGCCAATACGACCTGGGTTCAATATGAAGCAGGTCTAAATAAATATGCTACAACTTTAGACAATCCAACCCTGTTTTACGGAAGATCAACCAAAAAAGGGAATGTGAATTTTATTATCGGTAAAGATACACTTCGTAAAAGCCTTGTTCCGGGTAATCTGGTCAATTCCCTGAAAGTAACATCGGGAAGTATCAAATCATTCAAGGCAAATTTCATACATGCAGATTCAATTCCGATTTATGGCTTTAATTTTGATAACGGAAGTGGAGTTCATGTCGATAACTTCTCCCAAAGGGGAAATTCAGGATTGCCAATCTCGATGTTCAATGCCAGCGTAATGCAAGGTTTTAATAACACTTTAAAATACGATCTGGTTATTTTGCATTACGGAACCAACGTTTTAAATTACGGGACCAAGAATTATTCCTGGTACCAAAAAGGAATGACAAAAGCGGTCAATAAAATTAGGGAATCTTTTCCGGGGGTTTCGGTTTTGATTATTTCAACAGCTGATAAATCGACGAAATACGATTTAGAAATGAAAACCGATTCTGCCGTAGTTCCTTTAATGAAAGCACAAAAAAGATATGCGCTTGAAACAGCATCCGGATTCGTAAATTTATATACCTTAATGGGAGGCGACGGATCAATGGTGAAATGGGTAGACGAATCTCCTGCAAAAGCCAATAAAGATTATACGCACTTTAACCAGCGTGGTGCAAAAGCGATTGGAAAATTGTTATACGATCAGTTAAATAAAGGATACGAGCAGTACAAAGTATTACGCGAAAACAGAGCAACTGATGTTGATAAACGGAAAACAGTCAGGAAAACAAATGCAGATTCCGTATCTGTAAATAAAGATAGTGTAAATGAATAGACTTATTATTTTCTTTTGTTGTCTCTTTTTCTCAACCAATGGTGAAACAGAAAAGACAGATTCAACACCAATTACTAAAAATATGGTTCACAAAGTCGATACAACAGCAGTTGATTCTTTTTCGGAGGACAGGATCTACAATGCAGAAGTTTTAAATAATGTTTTTAAGAAGTTGAAGGAAAATGAAAGCAACAATAACCAAAAAATAAACATTACACACCTTGGAGATTCGCATATTCAGAGTGATTTAATGACCAACGAAATTAGAAAAAACTTACAGCAGAAATTTGGAAATGGAGGGCGTGGTTTTGTTTTTCCGTATCAGCTGGCCAAAACAAACGGCTCCTACAACGAAAGATTTTATTCTAACAGAACCTGGGAAAGTTATCGCAATATCCATCCCTTTAAAAGTCTTCCGGTGGGATTAAGCGGAATAGCGCTTTGGAGGGACAATGATGGTTTTGCAGTCGAATTGAGAATAAAAGATGCGGCTTATAAGTTTAATTCTATTTATATTATTACGCCGCAAAATCAGAATATGTTTAATTTGTCGACAGCATCCCAAACCAAAACTATTCAGTCTACAGAACGTAAAATAATAACACATAAGATTAAAAAGGGAGAAGCCATTTCGACAATTGCCGATAAATACCATATCTCAATTGCCGATATAAAAAGAGAAAACCGCTTAAAATCAAATAACATTCGTGCCGGCAGGACATTAAAAATCTTAACGAACGAAACAAGGCCCAAAAACATTACAAGTTCAGAATTTGTTCCTTTAGATTTAGAATCAGACTCTTTTTCTCATTCGTATCATTCTGATAAAGCACTGGATAAAATATTCCTGATTCCAAATAAAAATGCCACTAAGTATGAACTTAACGGCCTGGTATTAGAGAAAGATGCGCCGGGTGTAATTTATAACAGTATTGGCGTAAACGGAGCGAAATTCTCCGATTATAATAAGTATCCTTTGTTTTTTGATCAATTAAAAGCGTTGCATTCTGATTTGATGATTTTATCATTAGGGACAAATGAAAGTTACGATCACATGGAAGCTGCCGCTTATATAAAAGAATTGCGTGAGTTTATAAAAAACGTAAAAGAGCAAAATAGCAATGTTGCCATATTGGTTGTCACTCCGCCTCCTTCTTTACTGAAAGCGAGAAGACCAAATATTTATATTCATGATTATGCAAAAAGTATTATTGAGATTGCAAAAACAGATGGTTTTGCAGTTTGGGATTTATATGATGAATTTGGAGGAATGGACGGAATCCGAAATCTAAAAGCATCCGGTTTAATTGGTCCGGATTGGGTTCACTACTCTAAAACCGGATACGAAAAACAAGGAAATTTGTTTACAGAGGCATTTTTAAAAGCATACGATAATTTTAAATTAAGAAATTAAGTTGATTACAATAGATAGCATAAATAATTGGTTTGTTCAAAATTTTGGCAGCGTTACTTTAGAACAGGCTAAAGGTTGGTTTATATATAATCCCGAAGAGAAACTCTTGTTTAATACAGGTTTATTTTTAGGATTGTTTCTCGTTTTTTATTTTGTGTATGCTTTTTTACGCAAAACATTTTATTTGAGATTAACGTACGTAATTCTGTTCTCGCTTTTCTTTTATTATAAGTCAAGCGGAATTTACTTTTTGTTGCTCTTGTTGTCCTCTGTTGTAGATTATGGCCTTAGCCAGATCATTTACAGAGAAGCAAAAGACAGCCGAAAGAAAATTTACCTCGTAATAAGTGTTATCCTGAATTTAGGATTACTGGGGTATTTTAAATACATGAACTTCATGATTGTAACCTTTAACGATATGTTTCATGGTAATTATCAGCTTCATGATGTTTTTCTTCCGGTCGGAATTTCGTTTTATACGTTCCAGTCGATGAGTTATATTATCGAGATTTATCGTGAAGAAATTAAACCTACAAAAAATTACATCGAATATTTATTTTTCGTTTCCTTTTTCCCGCAATTAGTGGCCGGGCCAATTGTGAGGGCAAAAGATTTTCTTCCGCAGATTTATCAAAAATTAAACCTTACCAAGCAAGACGTAAACAATGCTTTGTTTTTGATCATTGGCGGGTTAATTAAGAAAACGGTAATTTCCAATTACATTTCCATAAACTTTGTTGACCGTGTTTTTGACACTCCAATGAATTATACCTCATTTGAAAATTTAATGGCATCTTATGGGTACGCCATTCAAATTTATTGCGACTTTTCGGGTTATTCAGATATGGCCATCGGAATCGCTTTGTTGCTGGGATTTAAATTGCCTGCCAACTTTAGAACGCCATACAAGTCAACATCGATTACAGATTTCTGGAGAAGATGGCATATCTCGTTATCAACCTGGTTAAAAGATTTCTTGTATATTTCTATTGGAGGAAACAGAGAAGGAACATTTGCCGGATTTTTATTTCCAAGTTTATTCTTCTTCGGATTATTGCTTTGGGGAATTTCAAATATAAACGAGAGTTTTATTCCGTTAGCAATAGCTATTGGGGCCATCGTACTATTCTCTTTGACATTTTTACTTTCAAAGAAAAAGCACCAAACCTTGGTAACGAACTTTAACTTGTTTACCACAATGCTTTTAGGCGGATTATGGCATGGGGCCGGAGCACAATTTATTGTTTGGGGAGCACTACACGGATTAGCATTAGCTGTGCATAAAATCTTCATGGAATTTTTTCCTTCCAAAAAAGAGGGCAAAGGTTCCAATTTCTTATGGACGTTTTTCTCAATCGTGATAACATTCCATTTCGTAGTTTTCTGCTGGATCTTTTTCCGTGCCCGAGATTTCGAAACAGCTTTGCAGGTTATCAACAATATTGGTCAGCTAACATTCGAACCGGATCATTGGCAGGCGATTGTACTAGGATATAAAAATGTGTTTTTATTGATGCTTTTTGGATACGTTTGGCATTTCTTACCGGAAGTAATCACCTCAAAAATGAAATTCGTTTTCGATAAAACGCCTTTAATAGGAAAAGCAATAATTCTGGGCTTCGTGTATTGGATCGTTTACGCAACAGCAGTCGCAGGTTCACAGCCTTTTATTTATTTCCAGTTTTAGAAAAAAAGGTTCAAAGGTTCAGGGGTACAAAGTGGCAAAGTTTTTTTTTGCTTAAATAAACACAAAAGGAATAATCTCACGAAGTCGCGAAGTAGCAAAGTTTTTATATTCTTTGCGTCTTCGCGACTTCGTGGCAAAAAAAACTAGCGAACTTAGCGTACATTGCGGTTAAAACAAGTATAAAACTTTGCGTCTTCATAACTTTGCGGGCAAAAAAACATAGCGAGCTTTGCGTAAAACTTAGCGCCCCTTGCGGTTAAATCAAAACCTAGATTACAGTTAAATAAAAATTGCCTGAAATACCTAATTAGATTATCTTTGCACTTCAAATAAAGAAAATAGTATGTTTGATAATTTAAGTGATAAGTTAGATAAAGCCTTCCATATATTAAAAGGGCACGGTAAAATTACAGAAGTAAACGTTGCCGATACCTTAAAAGAAGTTCGTCGTGCCTTATTAGATGCCGATGTTAACTTTAAAATTGCCAAAGATTTTACAACCAAAGTAAAAGAAAAAGCAATAGGTCAGGACGTTTTAACCACACTTCAGCCAGGACAATTATTGGTGAAGTTAGTAAAAGACGAACTAACTGAATTAATGGGTGGAGATGTTGCCGGAATCAATCTTTCTGGTAATCCAAGTATTATTTTAATGTCAGGACTTCAGGGTTCTGGTAAAACGACTTTCTCAGGAAAACTTGCGAATTTTTTAAAGACAAAGAAAAATAAAAAACCACTTCTTGTAGCGTGTGATATCTACCGTCCTGCGGCGATCAATCAGTTGCATGTTGTTGGAGACCAGATAGGTGTTGAGGTTTACTCAGAGCCGGAAAATAAAAACCCTGTTGAAATTGCTCAAAACGCAATCAAACATGCCAAAGCAAACGGTTTCAATGTTGTTATTGTCGATACCGCAGGTCGTTTGGCAGTAGATCAGGAAATGATGGATGAAATTGCACGTGTTCACAAAGCAATCCAGCCACAGGAAACTTTGTTTGTTGTAGATGCAATGACAGGGCAGGATGCTGTAAATACAGCAAAAGCCTTCAATGATATCTTAAACTTTGATGGGGTTATCCTAACGAAATTAGATGGTGATACCCGTGGTGGAGCAGCAATTTCGATTAAATCTGTTGTAAATAAACCAATCAAATTTGTAGGTACAGGCGAGAAGATGGAAGCTATTGATGTTTTCTATCCGGATCGTATGGCTGAGCGTATCTTAGGTATGGGAGACGTGGTGTCTCTTGTAGAAAGAGCGCAGGAACAATTTGATGAGGAAGAAGCCAGAAAACTGCAAAAGAAAATTGCTAAAAACGAATTCGGTTTTGATGACTTCCTGACTCAAATTCAGCAAGTAAAGAAAATGGGTAATATGAAAGACCTGGTTGGAATGATACCTGGGGCTTCAAAAGCCATGAAAGATGTAGAAATAGAAGATGATGCTTTTAAACATATCGAAGCCATTATTCACTCGATGACACCAATCGAAAGAAGCAAACCGGCCATCATCGACGTAAAAAGGAAAGCCAGAATCGCTAAAGGTTCCGGAACCAAAGTCGAGCAGGTAAATCAGTTAATGAAGCAATTCGAGCAAATGAGCAAGATGATGAAAATGATGCAGGGCCCGGGCGGAAAAAACCTGATGAAAATGATGGGAGGCATGAAAGGAATGCCAGGCGGAATGCCGAGATAAAAAAAAATAAAAGTTTCAAGTTTCAGGTTTCAGGTTTTGAGACAGAAATTTGAAACTTTTTTAATATAATAAATATGAGTTTCGTTTAACTTGAAACTTTAAACCTGAAACAAAAAATAACAAAAACAATGCAACTACTAGACGGTAAAAAAACAGCTGAAGACATTAAAAACGAAATTGCAGCCGAAGTTCAATCGATAAAAGATGCCGGAGGAAAAGTACCTCATTTGGCAGCTGTAATCGTGGGTACAAACGGGGCAAGTTTAACTTACGTAGGAAGTAAAGTGAAATCTTGCCAGCAAATTGGCTTTGACTCCACTTTAGTAGCTTTGCCTGAAGATATTACCGAAGCAGATTTATTAGCTAAAATAAAAGAATTAAACGAAGATGATAATCTTGATGGATATATCGTTCAGCTGCCGTTACCCAAACACATCGACGAGCAAAAAATATTATTAGCAATTGACCCCGATAAAGATGTTGACGGATTTCATCCAACCAACTTTGGTAGAATGGCGCTTGAAATGGAAAGTTTTATTCCGGCAACACCATTTGGAATTATGGAATTGTTAGAGCGTTACAAAGTAGAAACATCTGGAAAACATACAGTAGTAATTGGAAGAAGCCATATCGTAGGCCGACCAATGAGTATCTTAATGAGCCGTAAAGGAAATCCCGGAGACTCAACCGTTACACTAACACACAGCCGTACTAAAAACTTAGAAGAATATACTAAAAATGCAGATATTATCATTACAGCTTTAGGAGTTCCTGAATTTTTAAAAGGCGATATGGTAAAAGACGGAGTTGTAATTATTGACGTTGGAATTACTCGTGTAGACGATGCATCAAATGCAAAAGGATATGTGATAAAAGGCGATGTTGATTTTGACGAAGTAAGTAAAAAAGCATCATTCATAACGCCGGTTCCTGGTGGAGTAGGACCAATGACAATTGCAATGTTATTAAAAAACACACTTTTAGCACGCAAAATGAGAAGCGCAAAAAAATAATTTCTTTTCAAAAAATAGACAAAGCCTGTTCAATTGAGCAGGCTTTTTTGTATTTCACAACTAAAAATCTAACACACAGAAACTCTAACTATGTTTGTTAAAAAAAGTGAAACGCCTTTTTATAGTTACAACATCTATGTTTCTATGTGTTTAAAAAAAACTCCCCAAAGTACCATTTTAATATATAATTAATAGTTTAAACTTTTGGGTCTAAAAAATAAAAGATACTTTTGCACCACTTAAAAACACTTCTCCAAATGGACGATTATTATTCGTTAGTATTAAATTAAAAGCAGCTTTTGAAATTTCAAAATGCTGTGATAACACCCTGTATTTTTGAAATGAAAGCCTTTTACACAAACAACAACGGATTACTTGAAATCTCAAAATGGACTCCAAACTGCTGGATCAGCATTGAAAATCCATCAGAAACAGAAAAAAAATACTTATTAGAAGAACTTCAGATTCCCGAAGCATTTTACAACGATATTGAAGATATTGACGAAAGACCCCGTATCGAAATCGAAGACGGCTGGACATTGATCATTATGCGCGTTCCCATCAAAAGCGACGATGTAAAACTTCCCTTTCAAACCATTCCGCTTGGCGTAATTTTTAAAGAAGATATTTGCGTAACCATCACTTTTTACAGAACAGAAATTATATCCGATTTCATGCTGTATTCACAACGCAAAAACATTCAGGTAAAAGATAATGCTGACTGGGTTTTAAGATTGCTTTTATCATCAAGCGTCTGGTATTTGAAATATCTAAAACAAATCAATCAAAAAATAAAACTTGCCGAAGATAATTTGGAGAAATCCATCAAAAATGAAGAATTACAAGCCTTACTTCAAATCGAAAAATGTTTAGTATTCTTTATCACATCATTAAAAGCAAACGACGTTTTGTTTCACCGCGTTAAAAACTTAAAAGCGTATAAAGCAGATTACGATCCGGATTTATTAGAAGATGTCGAAATCGAATTAAGTCAGGCGCAGGACACAGCCAATATTTACAGCAATATCCTCACCGGAATGATGGATGCTTATGCCTCGGTAATTTCGAACAATATGAACAATATCATGAAGCAAATGACATCCATTTCTATCATTTTAATGATTCCAACCTTAATCGCCAGTTTATACGGTATGAACGTTCCAAATGGCCTCGAAGAAAGTAAATACGGCATCTGGATTCTTCTTTTGGTTTCGGTAATACTATCTGCTTTTGGAGTATTCCTGTTTAAAAGAAGAAGATGGTTTTAATTAAAAATAAATAACAATATTTATACAAGCCTGTTCATTTGAATGGGCTTTTTTTTGTAAATACGGTCGGGCTATCCATGCTACTTCGGTAGCTTATTCCTAGCCCTCACGCAACTATGCGTTACCAAAACCTCTCGTTTAGTCCGGTAATAATGTCAGGAAAGCAAAATAAAATTAATTTTTAGCTTGTCAATTCAAAATAAAATATAACTTTGCACTACAAAGTACTTTATTTATGAATCAGAAGCATCAAGAAGATTTAGCACATATTCGTTCCATGATGGAGCGTTCTTCCAGATTTATATCCTTAAGCGGACTCTCAGGAGTTTTTGCCGGACTTTCTGCTTTAATTGGCGGGCTGTATGTCTATCAGTTGTTTAAAGTAAACGGAATGGATTATTTTGATGGAAAGCCAAATTATATTCCGGTTAAACTTATATCAGAATTATTTGCTACCGGCCTGATTATTATGGCTTTTGCGCTTATTTTTGGTGTTGCTTTTACCATCAGAAAAAGCAAAAAATACAATTTGCCGATTTGGACATCAGCAACAAAAAAAATGCTGTTTCATTTAGCTGTGCCTCTTTTTGCAGGTGGCATATTCTGTTTAGCGCTTATATTCCATCAAAATTATGGTTTAGTAGCACCGGCCACTTTGATCTTTTATGGTTTAGCAGTTATAAATGCAGAAAAATATACTTTTACAGATATAAAATATTTAGGTTTTTCTGAATTGATTTTGGGACTTATTGCGCTCTTTTATATTGGATATGGTTTGATTTTTTGGATAATTGGATTTGGTATTTTGCATATCCTGTACGGATTAATAATGTTCAAAAAATATAAATAATCCAGCCAATGGGAATTATTGATAAACTAAATAAAGATTTTGAAAGCCGTGTCAGACTGGGTATTATGTCCATTCTGATGGTCAACGAATGGGTAGACTTTACCGAGATGAAAACGCTTTTGAATATTACAGATGGTAATTTGGCAAGTCATTCTTCGGCACTGGAAAAATCACAATATATTGAAGTAAAAAAGGAATTTGTTGGTAAAAAACCAAAAACATCGTATCAGGTAACACCTCTTGGGCGTGCGGCATTCAAAGAACATCTTTCTTATCTTGAAAAATTAATGAAATCTTAATACCCCTATTTTTTTACCTTATAACTTTGAAATGCAAAGTACTTTTAGTTATTAAGTTATTGGATCGCCGTTAAAAAAGGTGAAACCACCATTTAAAAAAAAGAGATATCTATTTGACCAATAAAAATTTAAAATCAACAATTATGAAAAAACATCAAATTATTTTAGCATGCAGTTTGGTCTTTACCCTGCTTTTTTACAACGAATCAGTTGGAATCAACATCTCGATCTTTGCAGTAATACTAACACTTTTAATTAGTTACTTCTTTCAGGACCGAATGGTAGACCGGTCCCACCTGATTTTGGTAATAACCTCAATGTTGTCTTGTTTTGCTTTTGCGTGGTATGGCGATTTTGCCTCTTTTTTAGCTTTGGCAATGTCGGTTCTTTTTCTGCAATTTAAAACGCAGGATGGGGAACTTAAAGTCATACAGGTATTTCCGCTTGTGTTTTTAAATATATTTACTTCATTAGGACGAGTGTTTATTTTTAGTCAGTGGCTTCCTGAACGAAAAATCCATAATGATTTTGCGAAAAAGCTGGTAGCGTTTGTCATTATTCCCATTGTATTTTTAGGGCTGTTTTTTATCGTTTATTCTTTTGGAAGCAATCATTTTTCTTCCTTATTTACAGATTATACTTTGGACATTGATATTGTCGAGTTAATACTGATTAGTCTGGTTGGGTTTTATATCTCTTTCAGTTTTTGGAATTATTGGGTTCCGGATGCGTGTTACGAATTCAATCCAAAACTAAATGATGAGTTTACGAACAGTAGCGAAATTAAAACCCAAAATACATTCTCGTTTCTGGACCTTGACTTTGAAAGAAAGAGTGGCGAAATTACTTTGTTTTTGCTTAATGTTATGCTTTTAGTATTTATCGCTACATACAATTATGAGCAGTTTTTTGAGGTAGTCGAAAAAACAAATTTAAGTGCAGACACACATGAAAGGGTAAACTCAGTTATCTTTTCGATTGTTATGGCGGTAGGTGTTATCATGTTTTATTTTAAGGGCGGATTCAATTTTGATAAAAAAGCAGTCTGGCTTAAAAAACTGGCTAAAATATGGATTGTTTTAAATGGCCTATTAATCATAAGCGCCATGCTTAAAAATTCAGAATACATTTCGGTTTTCGGTTTAACCTATAAACGATTAGGGGTTTATGCTTTTTTGATCCTGGCAATTATAGGTTTAGTTTTTGTTTTTATAAAAATTACAAAACAAAAAACAAATGCTTATTTGTTGAACAAAATGGTGTGGTATTTTTATGGGACGGTTTTGTTGTGCAGTTTTGTAAATTGGGGCAATCTGGTTACAAATTATAATATTGCTGTGAACAAATGTGTTGAACCTGTTTTTCTTACCAATTTGAATTTTAATGATGATGCCCGAAGGGAGTATTTTTTAAAGCACAATCTCAATGGCGGAAATGCTGAAATTGTTCGTGAAGAAATGATTGAAACGTACCAGAGTAATAATTTTTTGTCTAAAGCGTTATACTATGAGTTTTTGAATAACAAATAGGGGTATTAAAAAATCCGATTCAATTGACTGAATCGGATTTTTAATATTTAGTAATCTCCTTTTTTCTTAAAGCGCGGATCGTATTTTGAGATAAATTCTGTTCTTCTTTTTGGAGCTTCCGTTTTAGGCAAGCTTGCTTCTTCGGTTTTACTGGATGGCTCAATTAAGTGATTTAAGTCTTTAATTTCATCATCGGTTAAATCCCGATAACGGCCTACCGGAATATCAAGCGATATATTGATAATTCGAATACGTTTAAGCGCTGTTACATCATAACCCAGGTATTCTGTCATTCTACGAATCTGACGGTTTAAACCCTGCGTTAAAATGATTTTAAAAGTGTATTGGCTAATTTGCTCTACTTTACATTTTCGCGTAACCGTATCTAAGATAGGAACACCATTTCCCATGCGTTCTATGAAACGGTCTGTAATGGGTTTGTTAACCGTTACAGTATATTCTTTTTCGTGGTTATTTCGGGCACGTAAAATTTTGTTTACAATATCACCGTCGTTGGTCATGAAAATTAAACCTTCGCTCGCTTTATCTAATCTTCCAATTGGAAAAATACGTTTTGGGTAATTAATATAGTCCACAATATTATTTCGAACTTCAAGATTCGTTGTGCATTCGATTCCAACAGGCTTGTTGAAAGCCAAATAAACCAGTTTTTCGTGTTTCTCTACAATTAATTTTCCGTCTATGCGTACTTCATCATTTGGCGAAACTTTAGTTCCCATTTCCGGTACAACACCATTTATTGTTACGCGTCCTTCTTCGATAAGTTTATCTGCTTCACGACGGGAACAATAGCCGGTTTCACCAATAAATTTATTAAGACGTTTTAAATTCTCTTCCATACTGCAAAAGTAAGCAAAATTTAGACTTCTTAGATTTTAGATTATTAGATCTTTAGATTGTTGGACTATTGGATTGTTGGATCTTTAGATTTAGATTGTTGGATTGTTGGGTTTCAGGTTTTACTGAATCTTGTACAAACATGATTACTTTATCTAAAAAAAACTTTGCCCCTTTGAACCTTTGTCTCTTTGAACCTTCAATCATTTATGATAAGAAGAACTATCTTTTGGTGTTTCTTCCCGATCAAACATTCCGTAATCGCGAACAACGGCGGCAATTCTTAAATGATAATCTTTAAAAACTTCACTTCGCCTTTTTGCCTGAGCATGACGATGCATTTCGAGATTTCTCCATTGCTGAATACTTTCTTCATCTTTCCAGAAAGACAAAGACAAAACTTTTTCAGGATTACTAAAACTCTGAAAACGTTCTATTGATATAAATCCTTCTATAAGATCCAATTCAGGTCGCAAACTTGCTGCGATATCCAGATATTCTTCTTTTTTTCCTTCGTTTGGAATTACTTCAAAAATTACGGCTATCATATTTTTCTTTTTATTTTAATGAGATCGGGATTCTTTTGGGCAATCTCGCATTGATCATTGGTTCGTATTCGATATTATTTTCTAAAAGTACTACGGTTTTATAAGCATTCAATAAAAACCATATAGCTTCCGTAGTCAGGCTAATAGAGAAATGTTTTGCCAGGCAGGCATGACCGCCGGTTCCGAGAGTTAAATTTTCAGTATTATTCCTTCTTTCGATATCAAAAACTAATGCATTTTCAAATTTTTGAGGATCACGGTTTGCGGATGCCAGTACAATTAAAATAGGATCATTTCTTCTGATTAAACTTTCTCCCATATAAATATCCTCCTCAGCAATTCTTCGGGTATTATGAATTGGCGGATCAAATCGTAGGGTTTCTATAACTGATTTTTGTATTTCAGCCTTATCTGAAAAGCTTTTGTTATTAAGGATTTGTAGTAATGAAGTGCTTAAAATTCCCCTTCCGGCGTCATAACTCTGAATTAATAATCCAATTACATTACTGATGCTTGTTGTTTTTATTTCGTTGGCCGAGAGGACTGCTGATTTTATCTGCAATAAATCATGGTAGAACTTTAATGGCAAGAGTTGTTTTTCGACAATTGAAAACAGGTCTTCTGAGATTTTATTTATAGTGTTAACTTGTTCCTGCGTTTTGTTCGGAAGCATTATTTTGATCAGGGATTCCATTTTTTCTAAAATAAAATTACAATCGGTTTCCTTAAAGCCAAAGCTTTTTAAAACAACTAAAACCGGCAGTTTTTTACAAACAGAATCAACCCAATCTATTTTATTTTCAATTACATCATATTCGATTAACTCACTAATGATGCTGTCAATGTTTACAGATGTCATATTTGAAAACAGAAAACAGGCAATTTCCCGATTTATTTCATGTGAGATTCCATTTGACAACCTCACTAAATTATTCAAAATAGTCACAGCATATGTATTCAGTTTTTGTTTGTTATTCAGGTTTATGGCCGGAATAAGGGCGTGAGGGTTTTTTAGGATTTCAACGCAATATTCGTAAGAGTAAACCGCCCAGGTTTTACTGTTTTCATCCCAAAATACCGGATTTTTTTCCAGCATGGATTTATATATGGTATAGGGATCCGGAACATTCGATTGCAGGAATAAAGTAGTGTTCATATAGATTGTTTTGAGCAAAGTTATTTAACTTTACAAAGGAATACTTCATTCTATACTTAACTATGTATACTTAAATGGAAGATCAGTTTATAAAAGCGGCAGGATTGATTGGAGATGCTACCCGCGCAGCAATTATGTGGACTTTACTCGACGGAAGAGCTTTTACTGCTACTGAACTTTCAATTGCGGTCCATACATCACCGCAAAATATGAGTATGCATTTGGCTAAACTTCTGGAAGCTAATTTGCTTTGTGTAGAAAAACAAGGGCGTCATAAATATTATAAATTTTCTAATAAAGAAGTGGCGTATGTTGTGGAAGCAATGGCAAATCTTATTCCGAAGACAGAAACTTCTTCAAAAAAGAAAATCAAAGAGTATCCTCCCATAAAATATTGCAGAACCTGTTACGACCATTTGGCGGGGAAAATTGGAGTAGCTTTAGCGGATAGTTTATTAGAACAGAAAATTATTATCGAAATTGATAATGCTTTTAAAATTAGTCCCGAAGGTGAAAAATGGTTTTCTGACTTGGGAATTAATTTAGAAGAAGCCCAAAAACAAAAACGAATATTCTTAAAGCCTTGTCTGGACTGGAGTGAAAGACGATATCATATTGCAGGTTCAATAGGGACTTTGTTATTGAATAAAATGCTGGAGCAGGACTGGATCAGAAGAACCAAAGATTCAAGAGCAATAATAATAACGGGTAAAGGCGAAAAAGAAATATTGAAGAATTTTAAAATTGTGATTTAGACTTCTTAGATTAAAACTAAAAAAGCATTTTTTCGTTTTAAGGAAACTCAGAAAAAAAACCTTTGAACCTTTTTTCAAGAAGAAAACAAAAACGCAATCACCTTTTGATACAATTCGTCATCATGCATTCCGTGACCTAAACCTTTGGTTGCTATAAATTGACTGTTTTTCCAGTTGCTGGCCATTTTTTTTCCTTCTTCAAACGCAACAATAGTATCTGATGTATCATGTGCAATTAGTGCTGAAACATTGAACTCTGAGGCGAATTTTTGTCCGGAGAAATCTTCTATTTTAAAATTGAAACGATTGATAAATTTACTTTCTAAAAGTGAAAACATTTTAGTATTCAAACTCAGCATGGCAATATAATTATCAATCAAAGTTTTTAAATCTGATGGCGCTCCAAGAATTACCATTTTATTAATGCTGGTATTCGGGAACAGGTATTGATGATAAACGCAGGCTGCGCCACCAATAGAGTGACCGATGATAATATTGGGTTGGTATTTTTCGACAGCCTTATTTATAAATTCAGCATAAAGCGGAATATTGAATTCCTTACCACTGCTTTGTCCGTGAGCGGGCGCATCAATGGCAATAATAGTGCTTCCTGATTCCTGAAGATGCGGCAGTGTTTTTTCCCAGCGGGAAGCATTGCTTTCCCAACCGTGAACGAGGAGGATTTTGGTTTCATTTCCTTTCCAGATGTAGGTTTGAAAATGATGTTCCTTATGATGAAAAGTTTCTGTTTCTGTATTCCTTAATATCTTGGGCAGGCTTTCTTTTTGTAATCTCCCAATTCTGGGTTGGCTAAAAAGGGCATAAGAAAGTTCAACAGCTTTTTGAGGGCGAATATAACTCAGAAAATTGATATACGACCCAACCGATTTTAATGTAATAAAACGGATTCCTTTTTTAATTCCCAAAACTTAAATTTTTTTATAAAGATAAAAAATAAGATTTTAAACTTACTGAAAAATGTGTTGTTAGTCCCAATCGCTATCGGGATAAAAGATTTGTAAGCATTATTTTTATCTAAGTATCGGATTGATTTTTAATCTGTGGTAAAATAAATGCAAAAAAAAAGTCCCGATTAAATCGGGACCGTTATTTAGAATTTTGAGAACAATTGTTCCATTTTTTCTTTTTCTTCTTCAGCCAGTGCGCTGTCAACTAAAATTCTTCCAGAGTGCTCATCAGTGATGATTTTCTTTCTTGAAGCAATTTCTACCTGAGTTTGTGGCGGGATAGTGAAGAATGATCCTGCAGATGCTCCTCTTTCGATAGATACAACAGCTAAACCGTTACGAACACTAGTTCTGATTCTGGTGTAAGCAGCTAGTAATCTTTCTTCAATCTGACCTGAAAACTCAGCTGATTTCTCAGACAAGAAGATTTCTTCTTTTTGAGTTTCAGCCATAATAGCGTCTAATTCAGATTTTTTATGTTTTAAATGCGAACTTTTAGCGTCAAGTTTTTCTTTTAAATTAGAAATAACTTCTTTTTTATGTTCGATAGAAGCTTTCATTTCTTTGATTTGCTTTTCAGCCAATTGAATTTCTAATTCCTGAAATTCAACCTCTTTAGTCAAAGAATTAAATTCTCTGTTATTACGAACTGATTCTTGTTGTTTTGTGTATTTTTTGATAACCTCTTTGTGCTCATCAATCGCATTTTTCTTCGATTTGATAAGATCTTCAATAACCTCAAGTTCACTTTTCAGTTTCTCTGAACGCGTGCTTAAACCTGCAACTTCATCTTCTAAATCTTCCACTTCTAAAGGAAGTTCGCCTCTCACGTTTCTGATTTCGTCAATTCTAGAGTCAATAAGCTGTAAATCGTATATTGCTCTTAACTTGTCCTCAACACTTAATTCTTTCGTATTCGCCATATTCTATAAGTACTTAACTGGATTTGTATTTTCTTCTGATAAAATGATGGCAAAATTAAGGATTTTTTTTCGAAGATAATCAACAATATAGTTTTTTGTATACCGTTCGCTCTCAAAATGACCAATATCCGCCAAAAGAAGTCGATTTTCGGCTTCGTAAAACTGATGGTATTTTAAATCAGCTGTCAAAAAAGCATCGGCTCCGGCCTGAATTGCATTTTTTATGGCAAAACTTCCGGACCCGCCCAAAACGGCAACTTTCTTTATTTTCCTTCCTCTAAAAGCCGAATGACGAATTCCGTCAGCAATCATGGTCTCTTTTACAAAAAGAAGAAAATCTTTTTCCTCCATTTCTGTTTCCAATTCACCAATCATTCCTAAACCGATATTTTGATGGGAATTTTTCAAATCATAAACTTCATAAGCCACCTCTTCATAAATATGACTGGCAAAAAGTGTCTTTAGAATTTTAGGTTGTAAGTGTTTTTCAAAAACAACCTCAATTTTGATTTCGGTTCCGGTATGTAATTTTCCCCGTTCTCCAATGACGGGATTGCTGTTTTCATTTCCCTGAAAAGTAAAAAAACCTTCGGTATTAAAACTGCAATTGTCATAATTGCCAATAGTTCCTGCTCCGGCCTGAAACATCGCATTCCTAACTTTTTCAGCATTATCAGGAGTGGTATAAGTCACTAATTTTTGAATGAAATTCTGTTTCGGAATTAAAACCTTAGTATTTATTAATCCCAAAGCATCGCAAAATATTTTATTAACGCCGGCAGAATGATTATCCAGCGCAGTATGAACCGCATAAATAGCAATGTCGTTTTTAATTGCTTTTAATATTACACGTTCTACATAATTTTTACCGGTAATTTTTTTGATTCCGGAAAATAAAATAGGGTGAAAGCAAACGACTAAATTGCAGTTTTTTGCAATAGCCTCTTCTATTACATTTTCTAAGGCATCATGACAAACTAAAACTCCCGTGCTTTCAATTTCAGCATCGCCAACTAAAAGGCCAACATTGTCAAAATCTTCAGCATAAGCCAAAGGTGCCATTTCTTCGAGAACCGATAGTATTTCTTTGATTTTCATTATTCTTTTGTTTCAGGTTTCAAGTTTCAGGTTTTTACATTGTAATTTGAAACTTTAAAGTTGGAACAAATTAACGAAAAATATTATACTTTATTTAATTTAAAGAAATAGGGGCCTCATTTAAAATATTTAAACGAATGATATGTATTTCGTATATTTGTAATTCTAAATCATAGGCGATGACTACAATAAAAATAGACGAGCAGATATTGCTAAAATTTTAACGGATCTTACGGAAACCCATACGAGGGTTTCGGTAATCATGAGGCATTAATCAAAAGGATTGATTAATTTATCGTGTAGATGCTAAAGTTGTAACTGTATTTGTAATTTCTGCAATGGAACCTTATTCTGATAAATAATATATGAACTTACTTCGAAAAATACTTTTTCCGTTTGCCATTTTATATGGATTCATTACCAGCATTCGTAATTTTCTTTTTGATAAAGGAATTCTAAAATCCACTTCATTTAATATTCCGGTTATTGCAGTTGGGAATTTAAGCGTTGGCGGAACGGGAAAAACACCTCAAATCGAATATTTAATTCGGTTATTATCGGATCGTTATAGGGTCGCAACTTTAAGCCGCGGCTATAAACGAAAGTCAGAAGGTTTTGTTTTGGCGGGTACAAGTTCAAATGCCGAAATCTTAGGCGATGAACCTTTCCAGTTTTATCAAAAATTCCCCAATGTTCAGGTGGCAGTCGATGCAGACAGAACAAATGGAATTATACAGCTGCTTTCGCAAAATGAAAAACCCGAAGTTGTTTTGCTGGATGATGCTTATCAACACCGAAAAGTTAAAGCGGGATTTTATATTCTGTTAAGTTCTTATGGCGATTTGTACGCAGATGATTTTATGCTTCCAACTGGAAATTTACGCGAGAGCAGAGGCGGGGCCAACAGGGCCAATATGGTTATTGTAACAAAATGTCCAAAAAATTTATCAGATAAGGAACAAGAACAAATCCGATTGAAATTAAAACTCAGCTGTTCGCAGCAAATCTATTTTACTTTTATCGATTATGATGATTTTATTTATGGTGAAAATGAAAAAATAGCGGTAAATGAAATCAAATCAGAATCAAAATTACTTTTAGCCGGAATTGCTAAGCCAACGCCATTTTTCGATTATTTAAAAAATGAAAGTGATGAGTGTCTGACTTTTCCCGATCATCACCATTTTTCTGATTCAGATTTAGAGACCATAAACAATAAAGCACTGAACAGGAAGATCATTACAACAGAGAAAGACTATGTACGTTTAAAAGATGCTGAGCGGGTAACGGCATTGTATTATTTGCCGATAAAAAGTACTTTTATTAAGCATCAGCAAAATTTTGACGCGACGATTTTGGAGTATATAAAAGTAAATTCAGCTTCTTAGTATCAGGACTAGGGGATATAAAAAACTAATCAAAAAACTTAGCGATAATACTATAGAATTCGTCCGGAACAAATGGTTTTGTAATAACATCATTCATTCCAAAAGATAAAAGCATATCTCTGTTTTCATCCAGTGAAATGGCAGTCAAAGCAATGATTGGTGTCGTTTTGTCAAATTCCCTAATCAATTTAGTGGCAGTTGTTCCGTTGATTCCGGGTAAGTGAACATCCATTAAAATCATATCAAATCTTTTCACTTTTAAAAGCTCTACAGCATCTTCGCCATTATCGATGATCTCACATGTAATTGCTTTGTTTTCAAGCATCTTACGAGTAATCATCTGGTTGATTTTGTTATCCTCAATCAATAAAATTGATTTGTGTTTTAACTGCTTGTCGTTATAAGGTTTTGTCTCTTCTACCACTTCCAGAGGTTCTTTGTTAATCTTAAAATTTAATTTGAAGGTAAAAGTAGATCCTTTGCCTACTTCACTTTTTAGTTTTATTTCGCCACCTAAAAGCTCGATTAGCTTTTTAACGATAGTAAGTCCTAAACCGGTTCCTCCATATTTTCGATTGACCTCTATAGATCCTTGCGAGAAACTTTCGAAAACCGTTTGCAATTTGTCTTCCGGGATACCAATTCCGGTATCTACAATTTCAAAATAAACTGTTGCAGTATCTTCTTCTTCGGCGTATAATTTTGCAATTACGTTTACATTTCCGTTTTGCGTAAATTTTAAAGCGTTATTGATTAAATTTAAGATGATTTGGGATAGTTTCGTAGGGTCGCCAATTAAATTATCCGGAATGGTTTCGTCCATTTCAAGATTAAAATAATTTTTATTGGCAGTAGCCAGCTCTTTCAGGGAGCTTTGAATATTGAATAGCAATTCTTTTAAATTGAAGCTAATGTTTTCGACTTCAACTTTTGTAGAGTCTATTTTATTAATTTCAAGAATTTCATTGATAAAAGTGGTCAGGTAGTTTCCTGAAAATTTTAATGATTCTAAGTATTTTAATTGTGTTTTTTTAGGATTGTCCTCCAGTAGTAAATGCGTAATTCCGTTAATGGCATTTAACGGGGTCCGAAGTTCATGGCTTACGGTAGATAAAAATTCAGATCTGGCTTTTGATGCTTTCTCAGCTTTGTTTTTAGCCAGAATAAGCTCTTTGTTTTTTTCTCTTAAAAGTAAATTATTCTGATTTCGGATAATATTATTTTTATACAAAGCCAGGCTCAAAAGGGATAAAATCGAAATAAGGGCAATGGCTAGTATGCTGACTAATTTGGAATAACGATAAGTTTTGAGCTGAATTTTTTCTTCATTCTCCCGTTTAATCGTATTGTTTAAGGATTGATTTTTTTTGAATTTTGCGAACTCATTCTGATCTAATTTCGCATTCCTTAACTTTAGAATATAATTTTCTAATTGGTAGTGTTCATCCAGATAAGAATAGGCAAGATCAAAATTTTTATTCTTTTTGTAGTATTGGCTTATCGCAAAAATGATTTTTGATTTTTGAATCAGATTATTGCTTTTAGCGTTATAATCTAAGGCATTGTCAAAATAAATCATGGTTGAATCGTTCCTTTTGAGCTGTGTTTCAATTAAGCCAAGTTGGTAATACGAGTCGGCTTTGGTTTTTATGAGGGAAGGATTGTCTGGTTGTTGGGTTATTTGGCTAAAAAATTCTGCTGCCAGTGGTAGATTTTTGTTTGCCTTAAAAGCCATTGCTTTTTGATAGTTGAGAACTTCGGCATGATCCACAATCTTTAACTCATCTAAAAGATTTTTGGCTTTTTTATAATAAACATCAGCGGTTTTGTAATCGCCTCTTGCCGTGTTGGTCACGCCAATATAATGAAGTGCTAAAACTTTCGTACAGGTTGGGGCCACTTTATCAAATAAAGAAACGCTTTTATGGAAATTTTTGAGCGCCTCTTCGTAGTTCTTTTGATTGTAGTGAATTTTTCCAAGCTTAAAAGTCTGATTGGCTAAATTTTCAGGTTTATTATTGCTTTGGCAAAAATCAATTGATTTTTGGGTGTAAAACAGGGCCTGATTGTATTTTTTATTATTAAGATTTGCGTCTGCTAATTTGTTGTAATAGAAAATGCTATCCGTACTCTTTTTAGTCTGAGAGTACAAAAACGAATTAAGAAAACAAAAAACAATAATAAAGTGGTATTTCATGTATGGCAATGCTTTTACAATGAATCTTACGTTTTTCCCACAAGCAGAATCAGATCGATTAATCTTGATGAATAGCCAATTTCATTGTCATACCAACCCACAACTTTTACCATTTTATCAATAACGGAAGTTAATTGTGCGTCAAACAAACACGAATTGGTGTTGCCAATTACATCAACAGAAACAATAGGATCTTCTGTGTAATCTAATATTCCTTTTAAATTTGTTTTTGAGGCTTCTTGAAATGCTTTATTTATTTCTTCAATCGTAACAGCACGTTTTACATTAAACGTAATATCTGTCAATGAACCATCGGGAACAGGAACACGAATTCCGCAACCACCGATTTTTTCATGCAATTTAGGAAAAATTTTTGTTAATGCCTTAGCTGCACCTGTAGTTGTTGGAACAATTGACTGACTTGCGCCTCTTGCACGGCGTAAATCCTTATGTGGCTGGTCGTGAAGACTTTGGTCAGTTGTGTAAGAATGTATGGTGGTAATGTAAGCTTGCTCAATTCCGCACAATTCATCAATGATTTTGATCATTGGAGCGGCATTATTTGTAGTGCAACTTGCATTCGAAACAATGTCTTCGTTTCCGTCCAGGATATTTTCATTGACTCCCAGAACTACTGTTTTGATCGTATCTACTTCTGATGGGGCAGAAAGGATTACTTTTTTTGCTCCGGCTTCAATATGAGCATGTAAATCTTCGTGCGTTTTATATTTTCCAGTTGATTCTATTACAAAATCAATATTGTGGCTTTTCCAGTCTAAATTTGCAATTTTTTTTTCGTGAAAAAACAGATAATGATTATCATTAACAATAATCCCTTTTTCATCGAAGCTTACTTTAAAGGGTAAAACTCCGTGAATACTGTCATATTTGATCAAATGTGACATAGTTTTGTTATCAGCGATGTCATTGATGGCAACGACTTCAATTTCAGGATGGTTTAGGAGTAAACGAAATAAATTTCTGCCAATTCTTCCAAAACCATTTATAGCAATTCTAGTTTTCAAGCTGTTTGATTGTTTGTTTCATCGTTTCGTTGTTTCATCATTTTATTGTTTATTAAACAGAAATGATGAAACAATTACACGAATAACCGTTTTTATAAAATATGTTTTTGTGCTTTATATGAAGAACGAACTAATGGTCCGCTCTCGACGTGACGGAAACCTAATTCAAGACCAAATTTTTCATATTTCGCAAATTGATCAGGGGTTATAAATTCTTTTACAGGTAAATGTTTTTTACTTGGCTGCAGGTATTGACCAATAGTAACAACATCAACGTTTGCATTACGTAAATCAGTCATGGTTTGAAAAACTTCTTCTTCAGTTTCTCCAAGACCTAACATAATTCCGGATTTGGTTCTGTTAATTCCTTTTTCTTTAAGGTAACGTAAAACTTCTAAACTACGATCGTATTTAGCCTGAATACGGACTTCACGGGTTAAGCGACGAACAGTTTCGACATTATGCGATACTACTTCAGGATTTGCTTCTACGATACGATCGAGGTTTCTTTCGATTCCCTGAAAATCAGGAATTAAAGTTTCAAGCGTAGTGTTAGGGTTCATTCTTCGAATTGCTTTAACGGTTTCGATCCAGATAATAGATCCGCCATCTTTCAAATCGTCTCTGTCCACACTTGTAATTACAGCATGTTTGATGTTCATGATTTTGATCGAACGGGCTACTTTTTCAGGCTCGTCCCAATCTACCGTTTCCGGTCTTCCGGTTTTTACACCACAAAATCCGCAGGAACGTGTACAAACGTTTCCTAAAATCATGAAAGTTGCCGTCCCTTCACCCCAGCATTCTCCCATATTGGGGCAGCTTCCCGAGGTGCAAATGGTGTTTAAGCTATATTTATCGACTAAACCGCGAAGTTCAGTATATTTTTGTCCAATAGGAAGTTTAACCTTTAACCATTTAGGTTTTGTGGTTGGTATGTTTTCAATGACTGTTTCCATATATCAAAATTCAAAGTACAAAGATACGGAATGTAGTTTATTTGATGATTTGTTTGCCATTTAATTTGGCATTGATATCTCATAGTTTTGTAGCGATTCCTTTTAGTGATGATATTGTATTCCTGTTAAATTGTTGTTTTTAAATCAGTAGTATAATTAAAAAGATTAATTTTTGTTTATTAATTGAGGCGTAGTTAATAATTTGTTATAGTGTGTTGATTTTTACCCATTTAAAATTTATACCTTTAAATGTTAAAAAAATACCTTTAAATGAAATAAAACGTATTTGCATTGTAGTACATTTGTTATTAAATTGTAATAATATAAAACATGAAAAAGAAATTTATTGTATTGGGAGTTTTGTTTGCCACTTTCGGTTTTACTAGAATGAATGCGCAAATTAATTTTGGCGAAAAAGCACTAGGAGCTGTTCAAAAAGGAGTTAGTGGTTTTACCTTTAGTAATGCTGATGCAGCGGCATTGTCTAAAGCTGCAGTTGATAAAATGGATGCTGAACATGAAGTGGCAGCGGCAACAGACCCTTACACTTTACGTTTGAACAGGGTTTTTGGGAAATATACAGCTGGCGATGGATATACTTTAAACTACAAAGTTTATAAATTAAAAGAAGTAAATGCTTTTGCAACGGCTGACGGAAGTGTACGCGTCTATTCCGGATTAATGGATATAATGGATGATAATGAATTACTTGCTGTTATTGGTCATGAAATTGGTCACGTTGCAAACCATGATTCTCAGGATGCCATTAAAGCAGCTTACAGGAAAGAAGCGTTGTTGGAAGGTGCAGCATCACAATCGGCTACGATTGCCAGTGTTACCGATAGTCAATTGGGAAAAATTGGAAGTGCTATCATCGACAGTAAATTTAGCCGTAAACAAGAAGCCGAAGCCGATTTGTTCTCGTATGACTTCTTAAAGAAAAACGGTTACAATGTAAATGCTGAAGAATCTGCTTTTAGAATTCTGGCTAAAATGAGTGAAGGAACCGAATCTTCTTTTATTGATCAAATGATGAGTTCGCACCCGGATTCAAAACAAAGAGCCGAAGATGCTAAAAAGAGAGCAGAGAAAGATGGTTTGTATAAGCCTTATGTGCAACAAAAGATTGTAAACACTGCTCCGGTAACTAAAGCTGCGACAACTAAGAAAGCGGCCACTACCAAAAAAGCAACTACTAAAAAGAAATAGTAATTTCTATTCAAATAAAAAACGGCAGATTTAATAATCTGCCGTTTTTGCATTTATATAATTAACCTAAAACATGATGTGCTAAAACTTTTTGCACATCGTAAACGTTTACAGATTTATTGAATTGTTTGACAATACTTGGGTTTAGTTCGCTTGAAACCCAGATTTTTAATTCAGCATCAAGATCAAAAGTTCCTGCCGTTTCTACGCTAAAACGGGTAATGCTTTTGTAGGCAATTGATTTATACTCTGTTTTACTTCCTGTTATGCCTTGTACGTCAACTAAGATTAATCTTTTGTTCGTAAAGATAAAAGTATCACGGATTAATTTAAACCCCATTTCGATTTCTTCGTTGTCTGTTAAAAGTTGGCCGTATTTTTTTAGTAAATCGTCCTGACTAACAGTTCCTGCATTCCCCATAAGGGCTGAAAATATTCCCATTTTTTAGTTTTTAGTTTGATTGATTTGATTTCCTTTTAAAGAGATGTAAAAGTAATTGATTTTGTTAAATTTCCGAACTTGCTTTCGATTTAATTAAAGCCGGACTTAGGACTAATGAAATTAAAAAAGCCGAAATTACAGTCACAATAATATTTCCAAAAATTAGCTCCTTTAGATGAATTGAAAATCTTAAAACTAAAATTGACAAGGTTAAAATGATAACAGCAGTCCAATATTTTTGACTAATAGCTGGATGCTGAATTGAATTTTGCGGTAGCTTCATAAATGATAAAATTATGATAATAGCACCTGTTACAGTACTTATGTGCTGGGATATTTTCCAAATCGGGATTTCATGTCCAAAAAAAGTAATAGTGTTTTTCAATACAGAAATGTGTTCTGTGAAATAGCCATGCTGATGAGTGAAGCAATCCCAAAAAAGGTGGGAAATTATTCCCGTTATTATTGAAATAAGTATAATGGTCCAATGTGTTTTGAAATAATGATTCCAGCTAAATGAAATATAGGATGATAGTCTGGATTTTATAAAGTTTGGTGAATTGAAAAATAAATCATTTTTAACCAGGTTGTGAAAAAGAAAAGAAATTACAATGGCTAAAGGTAAATCAAACCAAAATATTCCATAAAAAGTATGACTGTAATTGCTTTGGACTTTCATTCGAATAAAGTACTCGAAGTCGGGAGTTAAGCTGCCAATTATAAGACCGGTAAACGAGAACCATTTTCGGGGTAAATATGTAAAAGACAGAATTATGGCAGGATGCGAAAAGGTAAATGGCATTTAAGTTTTTTTAATTGAATAAACTTAAAAGTAGTATTTTAAAGTTTTGGTTTAAAATGATTTCATAAAAAAAGCAGAACCTAAGTTCTGCTTTTCTCTATTTATTATTCTGCTTCCGTTTTTATTGTTATTGGAAGGTTATAGGCAGTTCGAACTGCTTTTCCGTTTAATACTCCCGGAATCCATTTTGTTTTTAGTGATTTTAAAACTCTGATAGCTTCTTTTCCAATTCCGTAACCAGGATCGTTTTTTACCATAACATCCGTAATTGAACCGTCTTTTTCGATTACAAAGGAAACATATACTCTTAATGTTTTTTCAGCGTCTAATTCCGGTCTGTTGAAATTGTTTCCAACATACGTATAGAATTTAGCCATTCCTCCTGGGAATTCCGGTAATTTGTCAAGTGCACTTACTGGAACAGCAGTGATTCCCGGGTCAGTAACTTCTGTTACTACGGTAGTATTAGTCCCATTTCCTGGTATTGGATTTTCTCCAGTCCCATTTCCCGGAACAGCACTTTCAATCACAGTAGTGTTTTGTGCATTAGTAGCAATGTTGTCTACCGCCTGCTCAGTGGTTACTACAACAGGATGCGATAATTGACTCAAATCTGTTGCCGGAGTTGCTGCGGCTTGCTGTTGTGGTATAACCGGTGCGGGCTGCTCTGGTTGTACCGGAATAGGGGTAAGATCTACAGGTGTTAATGGCAAACTAAGAACAGGTTCAGTTCCTATAACCGGCTGTGTCTTAAATTTATTAATTAGTATAGATACACTTACTAATGACGCCAATAATAGCAAACCTACAAATAATGCGGTAATAGTTGTTTTGGAATTCTCCTGGCGTAATTGATACGCACCGTACTCTTTGTTTTTGTTTTCGAAAACAAGATTGGTCCAGCTTGCTTCGTAGATACTTGATTTAGACATGATTTTTGGATTTTAAGGTTAAGTAACTTTAAATCATAAGCGACAGGGTTTTTGGTTTTAGCTAACAACGCAGGAGTTGTTGTTTTAGTGTGTGGATAATTTATTTTTTTAAGAATAAATAAACAGATATCTTATTCTTTACTTAAAGATAATAAATTATATGTTACGTTCGATGATTTCTGCTAATAATTTTTTAGCACGAAGTAATTTTACCTTAACATTGCTTAATGGCTCGTCTATTTTCAGGGCAATTTCCTGATATGTCATTTCCTGAAAGTAACGTAACTGGATTACTTCCTGGTAATGTGGTTTTAATTCTTTGATGCATTGAAGTAAGCGCGAAAGGTTTTGCTCTTTAATTAATGCATCTTCTGCAGATGGAGTAGTGTCAGCAATATTGTAGGCCTGCTGATCTTCGGTATCAGTGATTTCTATAAAAAGACTCGTTTTCTTTTTGCGTAATAAATCAATGTAAACGTTTTTTGCAATTGCAATTAGCCAGGTGTTGAATTGAAATTCCGGATTGTAACTGGCAATTTTGTCGAAAGCTTTTGAGAATGTTTCGATGGTAATATCTTCGGCAGTAGTTTCGTTTTCAGTACGCTTTAACATAAAGCCATACACTTCATTCCAGAAATAATCTAATAAAAAAGTAAAGGCGACCTGATCGCCCTTTTTTGCTTTTTCTATTTTAGAATTTATTTCCAATATACAGGTTTTGAAAAGAGATTAGTTATAAAGATATTAATTTGTGTCAATATAAGCATGATTTCGACTACAGGAAACCAAACTTTAAGATCATTTTCTTTCAGTTTACCCGCCGAGAATCCAATAACGGTCCATACGATAGTATAGCGTGTTGCTAAAATAGCAAGTACCGAGATCCATTGAAACTGGAAAGCTAATAAGATGGTAACTGAAATAAAGAAAAATAATTGTGAAACGAAAAAAAGACCTAACTGCATTTTGTCGAAAGACTTATAGTATTGTGCAGTAGAAATATGTCTTCTTTTTTGGGTAAACCATTCTCTGTACGTTTCTTTTGGTTTTGAATAAGTGAAACTTTCAGGAGTATACGAAATAGTTGTATTGTTTTTGTTTGCCGCCTGATTGATAAACAAATCGTCGTCGCCTGAACGAACCTGAATATGGTCAATAAAACCGTTTACGTTAAAAAATTCTTCTTTTTTATAAGCAAGATTTCGTCCGACACCCATGTATGGAAGTCCTAATTTTGCCCATGAAAAATATTGTACAGCTGTCAGGACTGTCTCGAAACGAATAATTTTATTTAATAAAGAACGTTCTATTTTTTCGTAACCGCCATACCCTAAAACGATTGTTTTATTCATGGTGAATTGTGAGGTCATGGCAGTAATCCACTCTTTTGAAGTGGGATAACAATCTGCATCTGTAAACAGCAAATAGTCTTTTTTTGAAGCTTTGATTCCTAATGTTAAAGCATATTTTTTATTACCCCAAAAAGCTTCATTGTTCTGTACTTTAACCAAACGTATGTTGGCATATTGTTTTTCAAATTCTTCAAAAGCTTCTAAAGTTTCGTCGCTTGAAGCATCATCAATTAGAACAATCTCGAAATCCGGATAATCTTGCTCTGCCAATAACGGAATGAATTTTTTTACGTTCTCTTCTTCGTTTTTAGCGCAGACAATCACCGAGACAGGAAGTTTTTTTGATGTAATCTCTTGTGGTTTGGCAAAAGCAAACTTACCAAAAATTCCTAAGTAGTAGAAAACCTGGATAAAAACAATAGCAATAAAGAAGTAAAATAAAGTTATAAGCATCTGTTTTAATGTCTTTTAATTTTTGAATCTTGCGAGTGCAAATGTACTTATGAATTCCTAGATTTCAATGGCTAATGCCTATTTACTTTCGGCATTTCGACATTTCTTTTGCAACAGCAATAGCCTGAGGGTTTTCGGTTTTTTCTAATTCCGAAATTATGTTTTTATAATTGTGGTCATCCCTGTTCTGTGAGAGTTTTTTGGTCGCCTGAATTTCATCAATTTCAATCTCAAAACCAAAAATTCCCCTGGCTTCGCGCATTGTTTTTACAGATAGATTTTCAACACGCACCGGATTTTCTGAATTAACTTCATATTTATCGACCAGTTTTTTAAGTTGTTCTATGGAAGTGACTTCATCAACAATTTTTATTCGGCCATAAACATGTACGGCTATGTAATTCCATGTTGGTACATTTTCGTGATCGTACCAGGAAGAAGAAATATAGCTGTGAGGACCAGTAAAAACGGCCAGAACCTGATCGTTTTCGGTAAAACCTTCGGCTTGCGGATTTAATTTTGAAAGGTGTCCCTGCAGAATTTCTTTTCCATGGGCATTCACTTCAAGTTCAATAGGGATATGTGTAGCACATAATTTTCCGTGAGTCTGATTGATCAGGATACCAAAGCTGTTTTCTTTCAAAAAAGTTCTGATAGATTCCGGATCTTCGTTCTTGTATAAGTCAGGTGTGTACATTTTTATGAGTTTTAATTTAAAGATTTTCCCAGACAAATTGCTTCCGGTCGATCCCTGTATTTCCCGTAATTCGGAATGATATTATATTCTTGTTTTTGGTAAAATTGGATCGCACTTTCGTTTTTTACCCGTGTTTCCAAAACCAAATTTGTATAGCCAATTGTTCTTGCGTTGTCTTCTAAAAAAGCCAAAAGGGTTTGCCCAATTTTTTTCCCACGATATTTAGAATACATTCGTTTTACTTCGCCAGTATGCTCGTTGACAGGTCTTATGGCGCCACAACCTACAATTTCAGTATTTATTTCGGCGATGACAAACACATATTTAGCATTTTCGTTTTGCCAGTCCTGAAAAGAATTCTTGCCATCGCTCCCAAAACGAATGTAAAGATTTTTTGATAATTCTTCGAGGATTGATGCAGCTTTTTCATGATCAGGATTCGAAATTTTTATGGAAATAGTTTCTTGCATTTAAGAGAAGATAATTGCTGTTTTTTGTGGCTAAATATTTTTTAAATCACATTAACTTCAGCTTCAATATGAATACCGAAAGTTTCAAAAACAGTTTTTTGAACCGCTTTTGAAACGGCTAAAATCTCCTGTCCGGTTGCATTTCCGTAATTCACTAAAACTAAAGCCTGATTTTTATGAACTCCCGCGTCGCCAAAACGTTTTCCTTTAAAACCAGCCTGCTCAATTAACCAGCCTGCAGGAACTTTTACCTCCGTTTCAGAAACTTCATAATATTTCATTTCAGGGAATTTCTCGTGTATTTTTTCGAAATCAGATTTCAGTAAAATCGGATTTTTAAAAAAACTCCCACTATTCCCTAATTCTTTAGGGTCCGGTAATTTGCTTTGCCTGATTGCAATTACAGCATTACTCACATCTTTTAAAGTTGGGGCAGCTATATTGTTTTTAGCCAGTTCGGCGGTAATATCTCCGTATGAAGTATTGATTTTATGATTGTGTTTGGTGAGTTTGTAAATCACCGAGGTTATAATATATTGATCTTTTACTTCATTTTTGAAGATGCTTTCGCGGTATCCAAAATTACATTCATTGTTTAGGAAGGTTTTTATTTCCTGAGTTTCGATATTCATCGCTTCGCAGGAAACAAAAGTGTCTTTGATCTCCGTTCCGTACGCGCCAATGTTCTGAACGGGTGTGGTTCCTACATTTCCCGGAATCAGGGACATGTTTTCTAAACCGCCAAAATTGTTGTCGATTGTCCAGAGTACGAAATCATGCCATGTTTCGCCAGCCTGACTTTCTACCCAGACAAAATCATCGTCTTCTCTAATGATTTTTTTACCCTTTAAATCAATATGAATTACCAGCGCCTCGATGTCTTTTGTTAAAAGCATATTGCTGCCTCCGCCTAAAATAAATTTTTTCTCGTTTTTGTTTGTTGTCAAAATGGTTTTTAACTCATCAACTGAGTGAACGGCAACAAATTGTTTTGCTTTGGCTTCAATGCCAAACGTATTGTAGTTTTTTAAAGAAAAATTGGATTGGATTTCCATAAATAAAAGGCTTTTTGAGTTCCGGAACTTCGGAAAAATTCTGAGTTCAAAAGTAACGATTATAATTTATTTGAATAGATTTTCTGTAAAAAGACTTTTTTGTAAAAAATTACTTTATGGCTGCAATAAATTGTTGCATTTCTTTCATTGTACCTATGGTAATTCGGGTCCATTTTCCATTCTCCTCATAAATTTTTGTGCCTAATATGTTGTGATCTTCTAATTGTTTAAAGAAATCTTTTTTGTAATTCTCCAGTGAAAAATAGATAAAGTTGGAACAGGAAGGAATGCAGGTAAGATTTAGCCGGGTAAGTTGTTCAATAGTATATTTCTTTACCTCTTCATTTGCAGCATATACTTGCTGAATAAATTTTTCATCATTTAAAGATGCCAGGGCACCAGCAGCAGATACTATGCTCACAGATAAATTTGGAGACGATTTTAAAGTGCTGAGTTCGCCAATTGTTGACGAAGCAGCAATCGCATAACCTAAACGTGCACCGGCCAAGCCATACATTTTTGAAAAAGTTTTGGTGATAATTAAATTTTTATTTTCAACTGTAAGTTCACTCAGTGATTGTTCTTTTGTGAAATCGATATAAGCTTCATCAACAAAAACAATTGCTTTTTTAGTGGCTTCTGTTATAAATGAGATTAATTTTTCTCTATCGCATATAGTGCCTGTTGGATTATTAGGATTGCAGATGTAGATCATTTTTGTATTAGAATCGATCGCTTTCAAAATGGCTGGTAAATCGTTCTTTTTATCTTTCGTTAAGGGAACAGTGATTTTTTTTAGTCCTAATTTTTCAAATGGATCGGTCCAATAGTCGTAGGTAGTTTCGGCCATTATAAAATTGCCTTTGTTTAGGGCGCTGTATTGAAGTACCAGGTCTAAGATTTCTGTAGAACCGGCACCTAACATAATGTTATGGTCTGAAACATTGTTTTTTTTAGCGATAGCCGTAATTAATTGCGGGTAAAGATTCCAGCCGTATCGATTACTGCTGTTTACACTTTTGGTCATGGCAATTCGGGCTAAAGGAGAAGGACCATAAGGGTTTTCATTTGACCGTAATAAGATAGGGGATTTGTCTGTATCCGGGTAAACATAATTTTCTGATCGTGGATTTGCAAATGTTTCAAATGGAGAAAATCCTAAGGCTAGTGTGCCTAAACTTACTTGTTTGAGCCAATTTCTTCTATTGTTCATATTTCTTTCAGGTTAAATTAAATAATACCGTGAAATAATATGTCGTTGCGATTGAACAAAAGTTACGATGTGGTTGAGTTACTTTCGGGAATTTAGTAATTCATGATATTTGTCGGCAATAATTTTCATATTAACATCATAATTGGCATTCTTCTCCACAAATTTTCTGTTTTGAAGGATGGCCTGATTCCGGGATTCTGAATTTTCAAAGGACCAAATTAATTCTTCAGCCAGCATATTGATATTGTCAATTTCAATCAATTGTCCGTTTTCACGATGTCTGATCCAGCTTTGATTTCCGGGAATGTCCGAAACTACAGGATAACAATTACAAGCCATCGCTTCAAATAAAGAAGCCGAAACACCTTCGGTAATGGGCATACTGATATAGATATTCGATTGTTGTAATAATTTAGGAAGTTCAGTATTTGCAATTCTTCCTGTAAAAATCACTTTGTTTTTAATTTGTAAAGTTTCGGCTAAATCTTTTAAAAACTGTAATCTTGTTCCGTCGCCAACAATAGTAAGTAAAAAGTCAATTCCTTTTTGATGTAAAATGGCGAAAGCTTTTAAAATTGAATCGTGGCGGTATTCAGGTTGCAAAGAACGGGTTACAATGGCTTCAATTTTGTTCGAATTGTTGGCTGAAGGAGAGAAAAGGGATAAATCGATTCCTTTAGGGATTACAAGTACTTTAGCCATGTCAACACCAATGGCTTTCATCGAAATAGTCATTACCGGACCCCAGGCATGAATTAAATCGGCTTTTTTGAAAGCATGTTTTTGAATGATTTTTTTTAAAGGAAGTAAAACAGAGCCTTCCGGCCATAAATCAGTCCGGCCTTGTTGTGCAATGGCAATCGGATGCATGCCTGAAATCGCCGCAAGAAACCCGTAGCTGGTTGTTCTTTCGGCAATAATCATATCCGGTTTTTCCTGACGAATGGTTTTTCGAATAGAAACAGGAGAGAATGCATATTCTAAGATACGTTTAAACCTATTGATTTTTGAATTGTTCGGGGTTTGAAGCTCCCAGGTACAAATTTCAAAATCGCCAAATTCTTTTAAGCCTTTCATCCAGGTTATAGCGTCAGCACGATAGGATTCTCCCAGAAAAAGTATTTTTCTTTTTTTCATTCGATTGTTTTTTGCCACAGCTTAAAGGACTTAAAATATTTTTTTAATACTCTGTGTGTTGATCTGTAAAATCTGTGGCAAAAATAGATCTAATTTTTTAAAATTCATCAGTGTCTAAAGCGCGATTGATGAATTCGTTTAATGGTTTTAAAGCGATTAATTTCTTGCTCATTTTGGCCACGAAATCTTTTTGTGTCACTTCAGAAATATCATATTTTTGAGTAGCCGTAAAGCTTTTTAATTTTAAGAATTCAATTGCAGGATGGTCTTTTTCGTAACCTCTTGGCGGGTTTTTAAGCGAATTATTTTCGTTTACATCTAAACTTCCGAATTCTTTTTTGAAGTTTTTATCGGCAATAATTGCTTCCAGATCTTCGTGAAAAAAAGCAATTTCTTTACGGACTTTTTTCAGGTCTTCTGCCTCAGGTGAATAAAATCCTCCGGCAATAAAACTGGCGCCTTTTTCGATATGTACATAATACCCTGAACGGTTAAGGCCTTTTGTTCCTCCCGACATCCAGACACCCAAATGTGCTTTGTAAGGCGATTTATCTTTTGAGAACCGAATGTCACGATTGATTCTGAAAGTGCAATTTTTTACTTCCAGTAATTCCAGCGAAGGATCAAGCGGTTTCATCACATCCAGAAAATCGCTGACTAATTGATGGTAATCTTTTTTGAAAATCTCGTATCGTTTTTTATTGTCCTGAAACCAGTCTCTGTTGTTGTTCTTTTTTAAATCGTCTAAAAATTGCAATGATTCTTTCGTTAGCATATTCTTTAAATTTTATTGCAGTTGTTTTTTTAAGTCTTTTTCGCTGATAAAACCGGTGTTTTTCCATTGTACGGCTTTGTTTTCATACAATACAATAGTTGGTAGCTGATCAATTTTCATTTGAGTTGCCAGCGTTTTGTTTTTGTCAACATCAATACGAATGATGATAACTTTGTCTGCCATTTCTTTTTGCATTTTTAAAATAAACGGTTCCATTTGTTTGCAGGGGCCGCACCATTCGGCATAAAAATCAATTAAAACTTTTTTGTCTGTAGGTAACAGCTCGTTGAAATCATCCATGGTCATTCCAACCTGTGCTGTTGAGGCTTTACCAAATCCTTCTTCGTTCCAGTTCATGATTCCGCCTTCCAGTTCGTAAACATTGGTAAAACCTAATTCGGTTAGTTTTGTTGCTGCCTTTTTGCTTCTTCCGCCACTTAAGCAATACACATAAACAGGTTTCGATTTGTCGTAAGATTCCGCTTTTGCTGTAAAATCGTCACTGTTCCAGTTTATGTTTTTGGCATTGTCGATATGTTCTGATTCGAATTCATCAGGAGTCCGAACATCTAAAATTTGAGGGTTTTGAGTTGTTTTGATCTTCTCTGCGAATTCTTTTGGAGTGATGGATTCAAAAGAATTAGGTTTTTTTTCATTACAGGAAAGCAGCACAACTGAAAATATCAGGAATAAGATTTTAGGGAATTTCATGAGATCAAATTTTTTAAAAAAAAGTACTGCTAAAGTAATGATTTTTCATTTTTGAATTCTTAATAGAAAGTGAAATAAAAAAATAGTCACGAATTTCAAGAATAGTCACGAATGAAATTTTCTGAAAAAGGAATGTTACGAATCTTTTCTGTTTTAAATTGATTTTAGAAATTTAAACAAAATAAGAATTAGTGCTGATTGCTGAAATTCGTATTGAAGAACCTTGCTTACAAATTGAATATCTTATAACTCTGATGTGTCGATTTTACAATAGCTTCGGTACGTTCCGGATGTGTGTCTGATATAAAAAGCTGGCCAAAAGTTTCGCTGTTGACCATTTCGATGATTTTGGCGACACGACTTTCATCCAGTTTGTCGAAAATGTCATCAAATAGCAAAAGAGGTTTTACACCGCTTTGTTTCTTTAAAAATTCAAATTGAGCCAGTTTCAATGCAATCAAAAAAGATTTCTGCTGCCCTTGTGATCCGAATTTTTTTATTGGATGTGAATCAATTTCAAAAGACAAATCATCTTTATGGATTCCTACACTGGTATAATGCAGGGCACGATCTTTATTGATGTTTTCCTGTAAAAGTGTCAACAGGTCTTTTTCGAACAAATGACTTTCGTAAACCAATTGTACCGTTTCTTCAGATCCGGTTATGGCTTGGTGATGTACATTGAATATAGGGATAAATTGTTCGAGGAAATCTTTTCGTTTTTCAAAAATCGATTGTCCAAAACTATTTAACTGCTCATTATATATAGATAAGGTATCATTATCAAAAGTATGGTTGAGTGCAAAATACTTCAAAAGCGCATTTCGCTGTACAATTACTTTTTGATACTGAATAAGCTGGTGTAAGTAAGTGGAGTCTAATTGCGAAATCACGCTGTCCATAAATTTACGGCGTGTTTCGCTTCCTTCTACAATTAAATCACGATCAGCGGGCGAAATAATAACGAGCGGAATAAACCCGATATGATCGGAGAATTTGTCATAAGCTTTCCCGTTTCGTTTTAAGATCTTTTTTTGTCCCTTTTTTAAACTGCAGACAATTTGCTCCGTTCTGTCGTTTTTTTCTAATTCGGCATCAATCACAAAAAACTCTTCTCCATGTTTGATGTTTTGCACTGCCAACGGATTAAAATAGCTTTTTCCGTAAGCCAGATGATAGATTGCGTCGAGCACATTGGTTTTTCCAATTCCGTTTTTGCCGACAAAACAATTGATCTTGCGGTCAAAATCAAAACTGACTTCGGAGAAATTTTTATAATTGAATAAAGAAATTTTGTTTAAATACATTTTTTAAGAGACTCTAATGATAAAATTTGATGCTCCGTAACTATAACTTTCTTCTTCAGATTGTATTTTTTATGCCACGCATTAAAGAATTTTAAAAGATTTCTTCATGAAATCTGGTCTGATGTCTTTTTTAATCGGCGATAAACTATAAAATCGGTGGCTAAACTACTGTTTTGGCTTAGTAAGTTCCTGTTTTGGAAAAGCAAAAATTTGAGGGTGCAAATTATCGAAAATTATCGATATAATAGGCTTTTGGGGTGTTTCAGGATGAATTATTTTATCCCTGAAGAGAAAGGAGTTACGATTATTGAAATTATTTTTTTTAAAATAGTGATAAAATTGATTTTTTTTACCTCAGTTTCAATAAAAATTTTATTTTTGCCGTTCACTAAATTAATTTTAAATGGCTACTTACAATAAAAGAGGATATAAAGCACCAAAGGAAAAGGAAGTTAAAGAAGTAAATGAAGAACAACAGGTAATTATTGATGAAAAAGACAGCACAACTGCTGGTGTTTTTTCTAAATTAGATGAAACTGCTTCAAAAACTGAGGATTGGGTTGCTAAAAATCAAAAAATCATTATTGGTTTAGTTGCTGGTATTGCAGTTGCTACTATTGGATATTTGGCTTACCAAAAATTTATCGAAGCTCCTAAACAGGACGAAGCTGCAAGCGAAATGTTTGTTGCTCAGCAAAATTTTGAAAAAGCAACAAATGGTGTAGCAAGCGATTCATTGTATAAATTGGCTTTGAATGGTTCTGAAGGTAAATTCGGATTCATTAAAATTGCTGAAGAATATTCTGGAACAGATGCAGGAAAATTAGCTAATTATTATGCAGGTATTGCCTCTTTGAATATTGGTAAATACGATGATGCTATTAAATATTTAGGAAACTTTAAATCAAAAGAAGCTATTGTAAATGCTTTGGCTATTGGTGCTATTGGAGATGCTTATTCTCAAAAGAACCAACAAAAAGAAGCTTTAGACTATTATGTAAAAGCGGCTGAATCTAATAAAAACGATTTTACAACACCTCGTTTCTTATTAAAAGCAGGAAAAACAGCTTTGGCTTTAGGTCAAAAAGAAGATGCTTTGAAGTATTTAACAGACATAAAAGACAACTACGATGCAACTCCGGAAGCAGCTGCTGTTGATGTATTGATAGGATTAGCGCAATAATATTATTGAAGAGTTCAAATTTTAGTCCCAAAGTTTCGGGATAGATTTGTATTTTAGCATTCTGAAATTATTCTAAAATCTTAAATAGTACAGATGGCTACCGAAAATAAAAATTTATCAGAATACGATAAAAACACAATCCCAAATGCGAAAGACTTTCGATTTGGGATTGTTGTTTCTGAATGGAATGAAACCGTAACAGAAGGACTTTACAATGGGGCTTTAGACGCCTTAATTGATTGTGATGTTCCGGCTCAGCAAATTATCCGTTGGAATGTTCCAGGGAGTTTTGAGTTAATTTACGGTGCAAAAAAAATGCTGCAAACACAAAATGTAGATGCAGTAATTGTGATTGGATGTGTAATTCAGGGCGAAACAAAGCATTTTGATTTTGTATGCGAAGGTGTTACACAAGGAATCAAAGATTTGAATGTTCAAACAGATATTCCGGTTATCTTTTGTGTCCTGACAGACAATAACATGCAGCAGTCTATTGACAGAAGTGGAGGGATTCACGGAAACAAAGGAACTGAAGCAGCGATTGCAGCAATCAAAATGGCTTATATTCGTCAACAGGCTTCAATGTCGCATCCGTTTAATCAGCCTTTGTTGTCTTCAGGAGCAATCCAGATTGAAGAAACTCCCATTACAATCGAAAAAGAATAAAAAACACATTTGTTTTAAAAATGATAAAACCTATACTGTGTCATAATAGTATAGGTTTTTTGTTTTTTTTATGATACCACTTATTCTAAAAGCCAAGAGAAATTTATTAAATTTGTGCTTCTTGGTTTAAAAACTTTAAACCTTAACCTTTAAACTATTTTTTCTTAATGTCCAGTATTATTCAATTACTTCCTGATCATGTTGCTAACCAGATTGCCGCCGGAGAAGTGGTTCAAAGACCTGCTTCAGTCGTAAAAGAGCTGTTAGAAAATGCTGTTGATGCAAAAGCAACTGATATTAAGTTGATTATTAAAGATGCAGGAAAATCATTAGTGCAGGTTATTGATAATGGATCTGGAATGAGCGTGACCGATGCGCGTTTGTGTTTTGAGCGTCATGCTACTTCTAAAATCCGTCAGGCAGAAGATTTGTTTTCCTTGTGTACAAAGGGTTTTCGTGGTGAAGCACTGGCTTCTATTGCTGCAATTGCACATATGGAAATGAAAACCAGGCAGGATCAGGACGAGTTAGGAACCCATATTATCATTGAGGGGAGTAAGTTTGTGTCGCAGGAAGTGGCTGTTTTGCCCAAAGGAACCTCATTTGCGGTTAAAAATTTATTTTTTAATATTCCGGCACGCCGTAACTTTTTAAAATCGGATACGGTTGAATTTCGTCATGTAATGGATGAGTTTCTGCGTGTAGCCTTAGCACATCCAAATATTCATTTTACTTTTTACCATAACGGAAGTGAAATGTATAATTTGCCTGCCGCAGGATATCGCCAGCGTATTGTTGGCATCATGTCCGGTAAAACCAATGAAAAACTGGTGCCGGTTAATGAGGATACAGAAATCATAAACGTTCAGGGATTTGTTTGTAAACCTGAATTTGCGAAGAAAAACAGGGGAGAACAGTTCTTTTTTGTAAACGATCGTTTCATTAAAAGTGGTTATTTGCATCATGCCGTAATGGCGGCTTATGACGGACTTTTGAAAGATGGTTCGCAGCCCAGTTATTTTTTATATTTACAAGTTCCGCCCAATACTATAGATATCAATATTCATCCCACTAAAACAGAAATTAAGTTCGATGATGAGCAGGCTCTATATGCCATTTTAAGAGCATCGATCAAACATAGTTTAGGGCAATTTAATGTAGCGCCTGTTCTTGATTTTGATCGTGATGCTAATTTAGACACACCGTATCATTATAAAGATTTAGGGGCAGAGACGCCTACCATACAGGTTGATGGAACTTTTAATCCGTTTACGGATGACAAGACCAATCAGCATTATGCTAAAGCAAATTCGGGATCAGGTTCCGGATTTAGTTCGGGTTCGGGTTCGGGTTCCGGCTCAGGTTCGGGTTCGTATTCAGGATATAATAAAAGAGTAGAACCAACAGCAAGTTGGGAAAGTTTGTATGTAGGCCTGGAAACAGATACGATAGAAAGTTCGCCTTTTACATTCGAAAATGAAGAAGTTACTTCGTCTTTGTTTAATGATAATGAGATTGAGCAGACAAGTCAGGGAACCTATCAGATTCATAAAAAATATATTGTTTCGCCAATTAAATCAGGAATGGTGATCGTAGATCAGCAAAGAGCACATCAACGTATTTTGTACGAACAATTTTTGTTGAATATGACGGTGAATCAGGCTTCAAGTCAGCAATTGTTATTTCCTTTAAATCTGTTTTATTCGTCTGGCGAAATGGAATTAATTGAGGAGTTAAAGCCTTCTTTAGAAACCACAGGTTTTGTTTTTGAAGAAGCTCAGACTGATCATATCGTAATTTCAGGAATTCCTGTAAATATTACCGAAAGTGAAGTTTCTCTTGTAATCGAACAATTATTAAGTGATTTGCAGGACGGAATTCCGGCAAGCAGTTACAGCCAGAACGATACCATTGCCAAGTCAATGGCCAAAAGTTTAGCCGTTAAAACCGGATCGTATTTAACCGAAAAAGAACAGGATAATCTGGTAAACGGTTTGTTTGCCTGTAAAGATCCAAATATTTCACCTTTTCAAAAACCAACTTTCATCACCATGCGTGTGGAAGATATAGATAAAAAGTTTGCCTTATGATGAATATGACTCCCGTTGTAAAACAATTGTTGATAATTAACATTATCTTTTTTATTGGTGCTCAATTAGTTCCCGTTTCTGAACAATTTTTCGCTCTTTTTTTTCCTGAAAGTGATTTCTTTAAATTGTGGCAGCCTTTAACGCATATGTTTATGCATGGTGGTATTTTGCATATTGCTTTCAATATGTTTGCGATGGTTTCATTCGGATCGGCTTTAGAACATTTCTGGGGTGGTAAAAAATTTATATTCTTTTATATTTCTTGCGGCTTAGGTGCTGCGTTATTGCAAATAGGAGTAAACTATCTGCAATTCCAATCAGCTTTGGAACCTGTGAGAAGCTTAGGATTGTCAGATGCAACATTACATCAAATATTAAATGTGAATTTTACTGATGGGGTAAATTTCAGGTCAGATTTATTTTTAGAACAAATTAAGCCGATATTGGAGAGAGCTGGAAAAACAAATCTTGACGATGCAGGTTTTAAAGGGTTATTTGATGCTTCGATAATTACTCAAGTTCCAATGGTGGGGGCTTCAGGTGCTATATATGGGCTTTTAGTAGCTTTTGCTTTCATGTTTCCTAATGCAGAATTAGCTTTAATGTTTATACCAATTCCAATTAAAGCGAAATATTTTGTGCCGGGAATTTTAGCAATTGACTTGTTTTTAGGTTTTAAAGGTAATTCCCTTTTTGGAGGTGGAGGAACTGGGATTGCCCATTTTGCGCATATAGGTGGTGCAGTTGTTGGTTATCTTATGATGTGGTACTGGAAAAAGAATCAGTTTAATAGTAATCGTTGGAATTAATTTTTAATTTTAATATCGCAAACAAAAACCAAAAAAAGCTTTTATGAATATTCTGGACGATTTAAAACTACAGTACAGGTTAGGAGGTGTTGCAATGCGTGTAATTTACTGGAACATTGCCTGTTTCCTGATTTCGTTGATATTCTTTTATCAATATTCAGCAGGTGGTTTTGCATACCCAAACTGGTTGGCTTTATCATCAGATCCTAATGCTTTTTTATTTAAACCCTGGACGTTTTTAACCTATGCTTTTTTTCATGCATCATTTTGGCATTTGTTGTTCAATATGATGGTTTTGAACTTTGCGAGTAATCTGTTCCTGACGTTTTTTACTCAGAAACAATATTTGGGATTGTATATTTTAGGTGCAATTTTCTCGGGTGTTGTTTTTGCCTTGAGTTTTTACTTTTTAAATGTTGCAGGTTATATCGTAGGAGCTTCGGCTGCAATTATGGCAATTCTGGTTGCAGTAACAACATATCAGCCTTTGATGGGGGTACGTTTAATGTTTATTGGTAATGTTAAGCTTTGGCATATTACCGCTGTAATTTTGGTGCTGGATTTAATGCAGTTCCGATTGGATAATACTGGCGGGCATATCTCTCATTTAGCCGGAGCAGTTTTTGGATTCATATTCATTAAGCTACTTCAAAACGGAACAGATTTAAGTAAAATAGTTTCCAGAACACTCGATTTCTTTGTAAATCTCTTTAAAAAATCCCCTTCGACCCCTTTCACAAAAGTTCATAAGAATTACAAAAAACCTACAGAAAAAGTTACATCCAGAATTGTTACGAAAGATAAAACGCAACAACAAATTGATGAGATTTTAGATAAAATTAGCCAGTCTGGTTATGATTGTCTGACAAAAGAAGAAAAAGAGTTTTTATTTAGAGCTGGAAAATAATCCTTTTAGCCATATAATATGAAAAACCTTTCATGGTTTAATAAGATAATGTTCTTTTTGAATATAGTGCTAACTGTACTGACTTTTAGTATTTATATTTTACCATTTCTGGCACCAAAGAGTTTTCCGCTTCTATCGGTATTGACACTCTTTATGCCGGCTTTCTTTGTTCTGAATGGCCTGTTTTTTGTTTATTGGGCAATTCAGTTTAAAAAACGCCTTATTTTATCGGGTCTGGTTTTGCTAACCGGAATTACATTTATCAGTAAATTTTATAAATTTTCGGCTAAAGAATACGTTCCTAATGAAAAAGACTTCTCTGTAATGAGTTACAATGTTCGTCTTTTTAATGTTTTTAAATGGCTGGACCGTGATGATATCCCGTCTAATATCAAAGCCTTTATTGATGAAAAAGACCCGGATATTTTATGTATTCAGGAATATTCAAATTCAGCACATATTGATTTAAAGGTATATCCTCACCGTTACATTTTTATAGATGGGAAAAAGATTAAAACCGGACAGGCTATTTTCTCCAAGTTTCCTATTTTATATGAGGGGAATATTATTTTTCCAAATTCAGATAATAACGTAATTTATGCCGATATAAAACGTGGTAAAGATATTATCAGGGTTTATAACATGCATTTGCAGTCTATTAAAATCTCACCTGACGTAAGTGATATTTCAAATAATATCGACAATGTCAATCAGGAGAAATCACAATTAATTTATACCAGGATCAGCAAAGGGTTCAGGCAACAACAGGAGCAGGCTGAAATTTTTAAAGAGAACATCAAACAATGTAAAAACCCGATTATTATTTGTGGAGACATGAACAATAGTCCCTTTTCGTATGTATATCGCAATATAAAAGGAAAACTAAAAGATGCTTTTGAAGAAGCGGGTGAAGGTTTTGGGGCAACATATAAATTTCGCTATTACCCGGCACGAATAGACTATATTTTTACTGACAGCAAAATGAAAGTCAAACAATTTGAAAGTTTTCCTGATTTCGAAAATTCAGACCATTATCCTATCATGACCAGGATCTCGATAGAATAGTAAATACTTTGATTTAGTTTTTCTGTTTTGGGAATCAATAGCTTTACGGACTCTGGTTATCCCGATCGCTATCGGGATTGGTTTCCTTGCAGTTAAAATTATATATTTTTTAGTTTACAGGTTTAACTTTCGATATTGCAAAGGAGATGTTTGTTTTAATTCTTTAAATTTTCTGTTGAAATTAGAGATGTTGTTAAAACCGCACAATTCGGCAATTTCTAAAACAGAAAGTTCGCTGTTGTTGGCTAATAATTTTGAAGCATGCTCAATTCTCACCTCTATTAAAAACTGGAAAAAAGATTTATTGGTCCGGACTTTAAAATACCGGCAAAAAGCATTTTTGGTCATATTGGCAATCGAGGCAATTTCGTCTAAATTTATGTTTTTGCTAAAGTTAGTCATCACATGTTCAAAAACCGTCTGCATGCGTTTTCCTTCATTATCAGTAATTTTTTTGTCATATAAATGATTCGAAAGATATTCTTTGTCATTGTTAGACAGCCATTTCATGATTTCTAAAAACAAAATAAAGCGCTCGTAATTGTCCGCTTTTTGCAATTTTCTGAAAGACTTGGTGATCTTTTTCGGTGCGTTATGAATGATAAACCCGTTTTTGCTGCTTTCTAAAAAAGGATAAATGTTCTTAAAAGTATTCAGGGCAAAAAAGTCTTTCCCAAAAGAATGTGTCGTAAAAAATAAAGTGCGCATTATAGAAGCTTCATTTTCGCGTACCTCACTTCTAAATACATGTGGTAAATTACTGCCAATCACCAGTATATCTCCTTCGTTGTAGTGCGAAATAGTATCACCTGCAAAAATGGCCCCTTCTCCTTTTTCTATAAAACTAATCTGAATCTCTTCGTGCTGATGAAGCTTATCATAAAAAATAATCTCTCTATCTTCCTGATATATAAGGGGATCTTCCCCCGATTTAGGAATTTTAAATGGAAAAACTTTCATGGTTTGGTTGGGTTAGCTACTTCAAATATATTTTATTTTAGTGATAAAATGACAATATATTAGTTAATTTTTTGCGTAAATATCAAATATAGGGCAATATAATATCATTTTAAGGTAATTTATAAGCTTCATGCTTTGTTCAATATAAATAATTTTGGTCCTGGCTAAAATCAGGTAAATTTAAAAGTACAATTAGAAGCAGGTGTTGAAGGACTAATTCTTGGCGGCACATTAGGAGAAGCAAGCACGCTTTTAGAAGAAGAAAAAAGAGAATTAGTAAGAGGTACTGTGAGTATGGTTAACAATCAGGTACCGGTAATTATGAATATTGCAGAACAAACCACCCGTGGTGCTATTCTGGCTGCCAACAAAGCTGAAGAAGACGGGGCAGCAGGATACCTGGTTTAGATTCAGACCTTGTACCCCTTCGGGTATGCCAATTATTACACGAGCACAAAAAGTTGTAAATTTGACTTTTGCCACCGGGCACGCCATGATGGGTTTAAGCCCCGGACCGGCAACAGGAAAAATAATCACAGAGATTATTTCAGGCAAAACAACTTCTGTTGATACAAAAATGTTTCAATTATAAAATATGAGATACGATTCAATTCCGGTTTCCTTGTTTGAAAATAACCGAAAAAGGTTTGCCGCAAAAATGCAAAACAACAGTTTGGCCATTCTCACTTCAAATGATGTGATGCCCAATAATGCAGATGATGTAATGGGATTTGCGCAAAACAATGATTTATTTTATTTATCCGGAATTGAACAGGATGAAACTATTCTGGTACTTTATCCGGGTGCTTTTAAAGAAGAAAACCGGGCAATTTTATTTGTAAAAGAAGTTACAGAGCAGACTTTAATCTGGGAAGGCGATTTTTTGACCAAAGAAAAAGCTACGGCTATTTCCGGAATTAAAAATGTAAAATGGATTCATGAATTTGAAAAAGCAATTCAGCTTTTTGTGTTTGAGGCGGATACCATTTATTTAGGACATAATGAGCACATTAAAAGAATAACTTCAGAAATGAATACGCGCCAGGATCGAATGATTCAGTGGTGTAAACAAAAATATCCGCTGCACCAATACGAGCGTGCCGCTAAAATTACCCGTGATCTGCGGCCTGTAAAATCAGAAGTAGAAGTTGATTTGATCAGGAAAGCAATTTCAATAAGTGCAAAAGGATTTAAAAGACTTTTGAATGCTGTAAAACCCGGGGTAAAAGAATATGAATTAGAAGCTGAACTGGCGTATCAATATATTAAAAGCGGAGGAAATCGTCATGCGTTCAAACCCATTGTTGCCTCCGGTAAAAATGCCTGTGCACTTCATTATACTACCAATGATTCGGTTTGTAATAAGGAAGATATGATTTTGATAGATTTTGGTGTTTGTTATGCTAATTATAATTCAGATATTACACGTTGTTTTCCGGTAAGCGGAAAATTTTCACCACGTCAGAAAGCAGTGTACGAATCGGTTTTGTATTGTCTAAAAGAAGGATCAAAATTTTTGAAACCCGGGGTTTTGTCCAAAGCTTATGAATTGCAAATGGCAAGTCTGATCGAGGCCGAACTGGTTAAGCTAGAATTGATCACTTTAGAAGAAATAGCTTCTCAGGACCCTCAAAATCCGGTTTATAGAAAATATTTCATGCACGGAACAGCACATTATTTAGGACTTGATGTTCACGATGTGGGGCTTTATTCAAAACCATTTGAAAAAGGAATGGTGCTGACTTGCGAACCCGGGATTTATATCCGCGAAGAAGGAATTGGCTGCCGCTTAGAAAATGATTACTTACTGACGGAGAACGGAAACATCAATTTATCTGAAGAAATACCAATTGAAATTATAGAAATAGAACAGCTAATAAATACCCAATAAACATGATTAAAAAACATTTTTTACTACTCTTTTTTGTTTGTACAAGCCTACTTGCCCAAACAGGTATTGACATTAATAAATTAAAATGGTTGCCCAATTCACATTCATTTTGGGTAAATTCAGGCCAGAATGTTCAGGTTTATGATGTTGATAAATTAAATCAGAATACGACTGTTTTAACCGGTCAGCAATTAAAAAATGCAGGCTTTAGCGGAGAAGTTGAAGATTTGGTCTGGAATCAGGACAAGACAAAAGTGCTGGTTTACACCCATTTAAAAAAAGTATGGAGAGCCAATACGAAAGGAGATTACTGGTTTTTTGATTTAGCTACAGGAAAAGGGAGAAAACTGGGTGCAAATTTAGAAGAGTCTTCCCTGATGTTTGTTAAATTTTCTAATGATAATGAAAATGTTGCCTATGTGTCAAAGCATAATATTTATCTGGAAAATCTAACTTCAGGCAAAATAACACCTTTGACCACTGATGGAACGGATAAGGTAATCAACGGAACCTTTGACTGGGTTTATGAAGAAGAACTTGCGGCCCGCGATGGGTTTCGTTGGAGTCCTGACGGAAAAAGTATTGCCTTTTGGCGTGTTGATGCCTCAGAGACAAAATTTCATTTCATGATTAATAATACAGATGCCTTATATCCGTTTGTAGTTCCTGTTGAATATCCTAAAGCCGGTGAAAAGCCTTCTTATGTAAAAATTGGAGTTATTGATGTTGCTGCCCTAAAAACAAATTGGCTGGATATTCCCGGTGAACCGGATAATAATTATCTGGTTCGTATGGAATGGGTGGCCAGTGATGCAGTAATGGTCGTTCAGCTTAACAGAAATCAAAATCAGGCTTCGATTTACAATTGCAATACGGGATCAGGGAAAACGAATTTAATTTATCAGGAAAAATCAGCTGAGTGGATTGATGTTTTTGATATTTCTTCAGGAGTTTATGATGGTTTTCCGTGCCAGTTTGTAGATAACGGCAAAGCTTTTTTATGGAGTTCTGATGCTGATGGCTGGATGCACATTTATAAAATTAGCACTGACGGAAAGAAAAAAGAACTGGTTACAACCGGAAATTTTGATGCTTATTTTAAAGCGTATAATGATAGAACAAAGTCAATCTACTATATCGCAAGTCCTAAAGATGCGACGCAACGCTATTTGTACGAAACAAATCTGAATTCCCGAAAAACAAAAAGATTAACTCCTGAAGTATTTGAAGGAACCAATGAATATGAATTTTCTACGGACGGATCGTATGCCAAACATACTAATTCTAACATCAATCGGGATTTAAATACGCGTTTAGTTTCGCTATCAGGGCATAAAAAAGTACTGCCGCAAGAGGCTGATGTTTTTACGAAACCGGTACGTGATTTTTCTTTGGAAAAGTTTAAAGTAACTACCATTGATGGTGTTGAAATGGATGGAATTATGGCAAAACCCCTTGATTTTGATCCGTCAAAAAAATATCCTTTGTTTTTTTACGTTTATGGCGAACCCATGGCTTCTGTAGCGAATGATATGCCGTATTTTAACGAATTTATAGATTTGTTAATTCCCAAAGGATATATCGGAATTGCGATGGACAACAGAGGGACCCCGGTATTAAAAGGAACCAAATGGAGAAAGTCAATTTATAAAAACATCGGAATTATCAATACCCGTGATCAGGCAATGGCGGCAAAAGAAATTTTGAAATGGAATTTTATTGATACCAACAGGGTTGCTGTTCACGGATGGAGTGGCGGTGGTGCTGTTACCTTGAACCTGATGTTTCAATATCCTGAAATATACAAAACAGGTGTGGCAATCGCTGCAGTGACAGATCAGCATTTTTATGATAATATTTATACAGAACGTTATATGGGCCTGCCAGACGAAAACGAAGCGGCATATATTCAGGCTTCACCGGTAACACATGCAAAGAACTTAAAAGGAAACTTACTTTATATTCACGGAACGGGCGATGATAATGTCCATTATAAAAATGCCGAAGTCCTGATTAACGAATTGATAAAATATGATAAGGTATTTAATTTAATGGTTTACCCAAATCGCTCGCATTCTATTTATGAAGGTGAAGGAACAACAAGGCATTTAGTAGATACTTTTATAAAATTTATTGAAGAAAAATGCCCGCCGGGAGCAAAATAATTAACTTTAAGAATCATAAAAAAAAGGAGAATTTCTGTAAAAAGAAGTTCTCCTTTTTTTGTTTTTCGATTTAGCTAAATCATGAAAATCTGAGTAAAAAACGGGTTTGTTTTTAAATGGTAAGATAATACATGTAAAAATAATAATTATGTAATTAAAGGGTAATATAATCGGTTTTTGTGGTAATATATTATCATAAAAATTATCGAAAAATCAAAATATTTGCCAATACTAATTATAAAACCATTTTATGAAATTTAAGTTTTTTCAAAGAAAAACGGTGGTACTTTTTTTTGTACTGCTAGCACAATTTGCGCTTGCACAAGAGCGGATTGTATCAGGAATTGTTTCAGATGATGCAGGAATGCCTTTGCCGGGCGCCACTGTATTGATCAAGGGAACAAAAACGGGAACTCAAACAGATTTTGACGGAAAATATTCTATAAAAGCCAGTCTCAATGCTGTTCTTGTCTTTAATTATATTGGGATGAAAACTCAGGAAATAACAGCTGCAACTAATACCGTAAATGTAGTTTTGTCCGGAGGCTCGGAGCAGCTTAAAGAAATTGTTGTGACGGCTTTAGGGGTCAAAAGAGAAAAGAAATCCCTGGGATATGCTACCCAGGAAATAAAAGGGGAAGACCTTACAAAAGTAAATACGGGAAATGTGGCCAACTCGATTTCCGGTAAAATTGCAGGTGTACAAATCAGGCGCAACAATAATATTGGCGGTTCTACAAATGTTATTATTCGTGGTACCACTTCACTAACGGGAAACAATCAGGCTTTGTGGATTGTAGACGGTATTCCTTTAAATAATGACAATACCAATAGTGCCGATCAAAAAAGCGGCGGTAATACCGGTGGATATGATTACGGAAATGCTGCTTCAGATATCAATCCGGATGATATCGAAACCATGAACGTTTTAAAAGGATCAGCGGCTTCGGCTTTATATGGTTCGAGAGCTTCGAACGGAGTAATTTTGGTTACGCTAAAAAAAGGAAGTAAATCTAAAGGCGGTTTAGGAGTAAGTTTTAGCTCGGGGGTTACCATTGGGGTGGTGGATAAAAAAACCTTACCCGAATATCAAAAACAGTATGGAGGAGGATATGGTGACTTTTATGGTACAGTCGATTTAGGAACCGGTGTGCATCCTTATGCAGCAACCGATGATGCTTCCTGGGGGCCAAAATTCGACCAAAATTTGTTGGTTTACAATTGGAATTCATTTTATCCTGAATTGCCTGCTTACGGAAAAGCAACACCATGGACAGCAGTAAAAAATAATCCAAATAGTTTTTATCAGAATAGTTTAACCTACATCAATACTATCGGCATATCAGGATCTAATGAAAATGGTGATCTCAGAATTGGGTATACGAATTACAATCAGGATCAGGGAATTTTACCCAATAGTGACAATCGTAAAGATAATTTTAATTTCTCGGCCAGTTATAACTTAAAACCGAAGACAAAAATATCCGCTTCTGCCAACTATTTAAAAGCAAATGCCAAAGGAATGAATGAAACGGGTTATGGTGATGGCGGAAATAATTATTTAAGCAGCGTAAGACAATGGTATTCAACAAGTGTAGATTTTAAGGATTTGGAAAATGCCTATAATTTGACAAAAGAAAATACCACCTGGAGTGTGGGCGGACCTAACGATTTGAGTTTGCAATTTCATGATAATCCTTATTTTCAAAGATATAACAATTACAATACGTTAGATCGTGATCGTTTTTTTGGAAACGTAGCTTTAAGTACACAAGTCAACGACTGGTTTGATATCTTGGGTAAAGGAGCTGTAGATTATTACCATCAGTTACAAGAAGAGCGTATTGCAGTGGGGTCAAAAAGAACTGCCAACACATTGGGGCAATACACCAGATACGATAAAACTTTTAGAGAGATCAATCTGGATCTGATCCTGAATTTTAAGACTGATATTACGGATAATATTAAGTTTAACGGAATGATTGGGGCAAATTCAAGACGCTCAGTCAGTAATTCGATATTTGCTGCCACGAATGGTGGATTGGTGGTGCCGGGAATTTATGCTTTGAATAATTCTATTGATAAAATAAACAGTCCTGCAGAATCCCAGACTACTTTAGGGACCAACAGTATTTATGCCAATGCCGGTTTTAACTTTTCAGAAACCTATTTCTTAGAAGGGACGTATCGTGTCGATCAGTCATCGACCCTGCCAAAAGATAATAATACCTATTCCTATCCTTCAATTACCGGAACCTATATTTTTAGTAACCATATTAAGACTGACTGGTTGTCCTTTGGAAAGCTGCGTCTGAATTATGCTGAAACAGGAAACGATGCTCCTTTTGCCGTGACTTCATCTACCTATCCTAAGAATGATAATTTTGGTCCCGACGGAATTCGTTTTTCTACCGAAAACAGTAAAAGTAATGCTAATTTAAAAAGTGAGCTTACAAAAGGGATTGAAGCAGGTATTGAACTTAAACTGTTTAAAAACAGAGCAGGTCTTGATTTTTCATACTACAAAACGAACACGACCAATCAGATTTTGTCTATTGAAACCCCTACACAAACAGGTTATACAAGAGCGTGGATAAATGCGGGAGATGTTCAGAATAAAGGATATGAAGTAACCTTGACAGTGGTTCCGGTTAAAACAAAGGATTTCTCCTGGGAAGCAAAAGTAAACTGGTCAACAAATAAAAATGAGGTCATTTCATTAGGAGGAGCCGACAGGATTTCGTTGGGATCTTTTCAGGGCGTGGGCTATGTTGCTGAGGTTGGAAAACCCGTAGGGCAGCTTATTGGATCAGGATTTACGTATCTAAACGGAGAAAAAGTGATTCGCTCCAACGGAAGATATTTACAAACTGCCGGAGCAACAATTGGCGATATAAATCCGGATTGGATTGGTGGTTTTAATAATGTTATCAATTACAAAAACTTCTCATTTAACTTCTTAATTGATGTAAAAAAAGGAGGAGATGTATATTCTTTAGATCAGCGTTTTGGACATACTACAGGAATATACCAAAGTACCGTGTCTAATAATCATTTAGGAAATCCGCAAAGAGACCCGGTTGCAAATGGCGGAGGTATTTTGTTATCTGGTGTCAAAGAAGACGGAACCCGAAATGAGAAGGTGGTAAGTGTAGAAGGGGCAGACGGATATTCTTTTTATAACTCGATGCCGGAACAGCAATATGTCTATGATGCTTCGTATGTCAAATTGCGTGAGGTGGGATTAAGCTACAGATTGCCATCAAAATTCCTGACAAAGACTTTTATAAGTAACATTATTTTCGCTGTGAACGGAAGCAACTTGTGGATCATTAGTAAAAATTTACCCTATGCGGATCCGGAGGCGGGACTTTCTTCAGGAAATCTTCAGGGTTTTCAAACCGGAGTTTTGCCTACTTCAAAAGAGTATAACTTTAATATGAAAGTTCAATTCTAAAAAACAAACAAAATGAAAATAGTAAAAACAATATTTTTTGCAGGGGCCATTTTACTTTCGGTTGCTTCGTGCGATAATTTAGAAGATTTAAATCAGGACGAAAAAGCGTACACAACGGTTTTACCCGGTGCCTTAATGACAAGTGCACAGGTTAATTACGCTTTTTTTCTTACCAATGCTTCCGTGAACAATAATAATTTTAGAGGGTATGCACAATACTGGACAGCTACAACATATACAGATGAGGTAAATTACAATCAGGAAAGAAGAAACTTAGGAAATTCTCATGCTGTTTTGATATACAGAGATGTTTTGCAGGATCTGGTTAACGCCCGGCAACAAATTAAAGAAAAAGAAGTTTTAGGAGCTGTTGATATCGCGGTGAAGAAAAACAACATTGCAATTCTTGAAGTTCAGATTATCATGGCATATCAAACCCTGGTAGATTTATTTGGGAATGTCGCCTATAGTGAAGCTTTAGATATTAAAGCACATCCTTATCCCAAATACGATGATGCAAAAACTATTTATCTGGATTTAGCGGCACGATTAGATCTTGCAATAGCCAATATGGATGTTACTAAAGATAGTTTTGGCAATGCCGATTTAATATACAAAGGCAATGTCGGGAAATGGAAAATATTGGCCAACAGCGTAAAGCTAAAATTAGGATTGCATCTTGCTGATGTTGACCCTGCAAAAGCTAAAAGTATGGTCGAGAGTGCTTATAGTTCCGGAATCATGACAAATGAAAGTCAAACAGCACTTTTTCAGTATTTTTCTTCACTGGTCGATATGAATCCTTTGTACGATACTTTGGTAAATGAAAGTCAGACTGTACCTACAGCATTTTTTGTTAATGAACTAAATGCAAAAGCAGATCCAAGACGTGATATTTTCTTTAATCCAAATTCTAAAAAGCAAGGCAATTACAAAGGCGCACCGTATGCCAAGCAGGTAAGTTACAGCGACTTTTCTAATGTAGGAACAAGGTTAAAAGAAAAAACAAATCCGGGCGTTCTTTTTGACTATACCGAAACATGTTTTTTATTGGCAGATGCTGCGAACAGAGGTTTTAATGTAGGTGGAACGGCAGAAGAATATTATAAAAAAGGGATTCTGGCCAGTATGCATTTTTGGGGAGTTGCAGATACGGAAGCCCAAACGTATTTAAACAGAGCTGATGTTGATTTTGCAACGGCAACAGGAACGGCAAAAGAGAAGATTGCCTATCAGCTTTGGATTGCTTATTACAATAGAGGGTTTGAAGCCTGGACGGAATACAGAAGATTAGATTTTCCTGTTTTGCAGGCACCTTCTACCGCAGTTGACGCAGCACAGGGAAAAGTACCGGTTCGTAATATTTATTCAATTTTCGATAAGACTCTGAATAAAGAAAATTATGAAGCCGCTGCTAATGCTATTGGAGGGGATTTAATGACCACAAAAATTTTCTGGGATAAATTTTGATTTGAATTAGTTTTCCTGTTTTTAACCGGATGTCTTTAAGTAGATATCCGGTTTTTTGTTTTTATATATGTTTCGGATATGTTTGGTTAAAGGTTGTTTTTGGTTGGTGATATTTGTTATTATTGTTTTATTTTTTAACAATATGTTTTTTTATGGTTAAAAAGTTGTTAATACTGTATTGTTTTTTAGTTAGATAGTATCAGTAAAGTAAAAGCGATCCTGATAATTTTGGTGTTAACAAAACCCAAAAAAAATGAGAACAAAACTACTAGTATTATGGCTGATTTTTACGATAGCAAAAATGAGCGGGCAAGGACTTCCTTGCCGGACAACAGAAGAAAATGCCAAAGTGTACCGGGCGAATCCGAACTCACTTCAGGAAAAAAAAGATTTTGATATTTTTACCAGAAACTTTACCCTTCAGCGTAAAAGTAAAACAGGTAAAACTGCAGCAGTTACATATACTATTCCCGTAGTTTTTCATATTTACGGAGATATACAAAGTGGTAAATCTATCACTTATGAAAAAATTGTCAATCATCTGGCGCAACTAAATGATGATTTTAATGGGAGAAATGCAGATTATCAAACCGTAGAGCCTTTTTTTCAGGCAAGAAGAGGAACTATTAACATCGAATTTAAATTGGCCAAAAAAGATCCAAACGGAGGCTGTACAACCGGTGTGGTTTTTCATCCTGCAAAAAATGGATACGGAAATGGTGGCGGTTATGACGATCAGATTGCTGCCGATGCCTGGGATAATAAAAAATACATGAACGTTTATATTCAGAATGATTTGTATAATGACGGTACTTTAAATAATTCCGGGGTCGCCTGGTATCCAAATACTGATATGACAGCAAGCAATACAGCACGTGTCGTTTTTAACGGAGCCTATCTTTACGATAACTCATATAGTAAAGAGTTTTCGGCAACTTTAACACATGAGTTTGGACACTTTCTAAATCTAATTCACACTTTTGAAGGAGGCTGTACCGGAACGGATGAAATCGCTGATACGCCACCAGAAGACGGTTTGCATACGCTTGCCTGTACACCCGGAACAAATTGTAGCGGAGATAAAGTAAACTTTGAAAACTACATGGGGTACAACGGTGCGCAAGGTTGTTACAAAATGTATACACAAGGACAGATCGACAGAATGCTGGCAGCATTACAGCATCCTGCAAGAATTACACTTTGGCAACCTCAAAATTTAATAGACACAGGCGTAAATGCAACAGAAAGCAATTTAGTAGCAAGTGTAACCACTTTAAAAGAAACAATTGCAAATGACGGTGCCTTCGATACATCCTCAGTGGTAACACTGAGCAGTGGTAAAACATTTGCCTTAAGTTCAGGGACTATGTCTGCCGGAACACATTTTACGCATACTTTTCCAGCAGGCATTACACCGGTAGTAACTGTAAATTCAAACGGACAACTCACCATAACGCTTTCAGGAAAAGCGACTAATCATGCAGCAGCACAAAATACAACGGCCGGAATTACATTTCTGCCGGCAGCTTTTACTGGTGGAACTACGGGTTTAGCCTGTACCGCTTTATTCTTCAATTTGAAATTTACAGATCCTTACGGGATATTTTTTGTGGATATGCCTGACGTAAACATTTCTTCAGGTTTAACCTGGAAAGCATTTGATATAGCAAAAGGAGACGATACTTCGTTTGGAGGCTGGCGTTATGTTGCGAATGCATTAAAAATAGAAACCTATGGCAAAAAATTAGTTTGCGAAACAGGGACCAGAAATATTACTTTATTAGGACAAAATACAGCAGTAGGACCAACAAGTAATATGACAGCGCCGGGGGCGTATCCTAATCAGTTGGATATACGATCAGCAGGTTATACTGCCTGGGAAGGAAAATCAGGATATGTAGGTTTTGAATACAAACTTGAAGGCCAAACTTGTTACGGATGGTTTAAAGCAGAAGTTGCGGCAAACGGAGATGCCTTTACGATTTCGGAATATGCTTATAACACACAACCCAATGCACCAATCTATACCGGAATGTCAAATAAAACAGCGGTAACGTTGTCAGATAGTACTTTTTATGAAGCAGAAGCAAATGATGGAGGCGTTACAGCAACCGCTACAATTACACTATCGACTAATAATGGAACATTTACAAAAAGTACCGGAACCTTTACCGCCGGAACGGATTATACGGTTACAGGAGTTCCGTCTGGACTAACGGCAGTATTAACACTTCAGGCAAATAATAAAGCAGTACTGTCTTTTACAGGAAAAGCAACTGCACATCTTCCCGCAAACGATGCTGCTGTAGTTATTACATTTAAAGACCTTGCCATTACAGGTGGCATTTCGACTCTGGATAATGCTTCAAAAACTATTAATTTAAAATTTGATGCACCTTACGGCGTTTTCTATGTCAATAATCCTGATTATGTGGCTTCGGCAACTCAACCATGGCAATATTTTGATCTGGCAATTGGTGATAATACAGCATATGGTGTTTGGCAATTTGCAGCTGCTGCTTTAAAAATGGAAACCTATGGTAAAAGATTAGTAGGCCAGGCAGGAACCAGAAACATCTCTTTCATTACTCAGGGAACTTCAATTGGTGCATCGAGTAATTTTGTATCTCCGGGTGCCGCATATCCCGATCAGTTAGATTTAAGGACTGCAAGTTATACTGCCTGGGACAATCAAACAGGGTATGTAGGTTTTGAATATAAAAGCAGAGGACGTACCTGTTATGGCTGGATGCACGTGAAAGTAGAAGCGGGCGGAGCAGGATATACCGTTTTGGATTTTGCATACAATACAAAACCTAACGAAATGATTCTGGCGGGAACTCAAACAACTACAACCGTTTTGGCTCCTTCAAATTTAACGGCGACGGCTAATAATAGCAGCTTAGAAGTGCAATTAACATGGGTAAATAATGCAACAAATGCAATAAACATCATCATTGAAAGAGCAGGACAAGACAATGTTTTTTCAGAAATTGCAGCCTTGCCAAGTACAGCGCTAAGCTATACAAACACAGGTTTAACAGCCGGAAGTACTTATAAATATAAAATTCGTGCCAAAGCAAATGCTGTTTATTCGTCCTATTCTAATGAGGTTTCGGTTACAATTACGGCCGGTTCATCATATTGTACCACGCAGGCTGATAATAAATATGAATACATTAAATCTGTAACGGTTGGGGCTTTCAATAATACCTCTGGTAAAGATTCAGGTGCTTACGGTGATTATTCTTCTAAAGTGATTACAGTAACGTCAAATACCGTTACGAGTGTTAACCTTACGGCGGGATTCTCAGGTGATGCTTATTTAGAATATTGGGGAGTCTGGATTGATTATAATAAAAATAGTGTTTTCGAAGCTTCGGAAAAAGTAATCGATGGAATTTCATCTAACGGAACTGCTGCCGGAAGTTTTACCCCAATTGCTTTTACAGGATCAACAAGAATGCGAATCGTAATGAAATACTATTCTAACCCATCCGCTTGTGGTAATATTGCTGACGGAGAAGTAGAAGATTATACGGTAGTTTCAGGAACAGTAACAACACCGGTAACGCTGGCAACCCCAACGAATATTGGTAATGCAGGAGTTTATTCTACAGGGTTTTATACGTCCTGGAATACAGTTCCCAATGCGACAGATTATGAAGTGCAATTGAATAATTCAGGTACTGGATGGACTACATTTGGAACTTCAACAACTTATTATTTATGGGTTCCAAAGCAAGGTACACAAACCGTTTATCAATTTAGGGTACGAGCCAAAAATGCTACTGAACAGAGTGACTGGAGCGCTCCATTAACGGTTGATTTACAAAGCTTAGGTGCTGGACAGGATCAAATCGACTTTCCGAAGTCATTTGCAATGTATCCTAATCCGGCTACAGACCTGGTTAACTTTAATTTCACGAATTTAAATTTAGCCAGTATTAAAATAACGATTTATGATAGTACAGGGGGCGTAGTAGCGGTATTAGAAAATGCAACTTCTTATCCTGTATACCAACTCAGAAGAGGAATTTATATAGTGGTAGCCACAGACGGAAGCTTCACTGAAAGTAAAAAATTATTGATTAAGTAGTGTATAAGTCTGGTTACAAAGAAAAGGGGGAAACAAAATCGTTTCCCCCTTTTTTATTTATTTTCATAAAACAAAATATCAATTGACCTCAATGCCAAACGGGTTGTCAATACTATGCATGGGAGTGGTAAACCATTTTGGGCCGTTTGATGTCATGTAAAAATGATCTTCATGCCGAATCCCAAATTGTCCCGGTATGCAAATCATGGGCTCATTGCTCACCACCATTCCTTCTTGCAAAACCGTAGTACTGCCTCGAACGAGATAAGGATGTTCATGTATGTCTAATCCTGTTCCGTGACCCACACGATGCGGTAATCCCGGAAGTTCGTAATCAGGGCTCAAACCGGCTTGTGCAATTACTTTTCGCGCTGCATCATCAACAACGCCGCAAGTTGCTCCTAATTGTGCTGCATCAAAAGCTGCTTTTTGAGCTGCCTTTTCTAAATTCCAGATTTTGATATGCGCTTCAGTTGGGGTTCCGTACACATAAGTTCTTGTGATATCAGATAAATAACCTTCTAAACGGCACCCTGTATCAATCAGTACAATGTCATTCTCTTTTAAATCCTGCGGAGCCGTTACCCCATGTGGATATTGCGAATCATCTGCAAACAGGACAATGCAAAAATAAGAACCTGAAGAAATTCCTGCTTTAATATGTGCCTGATTTATAAAATCAACTACCGTTTTGGCCTCGATACCCGGATATAAAATACGGGCAGCAGCACGTTGCACCACCATGGTAATTTCTTTTGCCTGCTGAATAATGGCAATCTCATTTTCTGACTTTTGAATGCGGCATCCGGTTGTAACGGGCTGTGCATTTTGAAATTCATAACCCGGATTAGCTTTGGTCAGGCCATCAATCAGAAAATAACCGGCAGATTCATCTAAAGCGATTTTACCCGCATTTACGTTTTTGTTTTGAAGTATTGTGCCAAACAAAGTATAGGGAGATTCGTGCTCTTCCCAACAATTGATTTTGCCGTCTATTTGCCTGAATTTTTTAAAAGTTCCTTCTTCAAATTTAGGTACAATATACTCTAACGTACCATCTTCAAATAAAACAGCGCCAACCATTCTTTCAGAGGCATTCCATTTAGTCCCCGTGAAATAATATAAATTGGTTCCGGCATTCACATATAATGATTTTACACCTGTTGTCTTCATAATAGACACTGCTTTTTGAATACGTATTTTGTATTCTTCCGGCTGAATGGCTTTTACATTCAGTGTCATATTTTGTATTTTTTCTAATTCTGTATTTGCGTCAGATCCGCCAACTCCAATAGTCATCTTTTTTGTTTTTAAGGTTAATTGTATTTTTTTAATCATTCAGTAGTAACATCATAAAATGCGCTGCAGACCAGCTAAAATTATAGGCCTCAAGTCCTTTTCCGGTTATGGGCTGATAATTTTCTCTAATCGCATATCCTTTTTTAAGAGCACCTTCGGCATTGTGGATGGTTTTATAAGTTAGTGTTTCTGTTTCTTTCTGATAGCCGTAATTGTTTAGTCCGGTGATCCCAAAGTAAACCTGATCCAGCCAGATCGGACCTCGCCAATATCCTCCTTCAGGCTTGAATTTAGGATGATTTGCGGCCAGCGTTGGCAACGGAATAAATGTATTAAAGATTTCAGGATTCATCATGTTGTTTTTAATTTTTTCGGCCTGTTCCGGAGTTGCTGCGTTGGCCCATAAAGGAAAATAACCTTCACAACCCATATCTTTCAATAACGTTTTTCCATCAATCGTAGTGTCATAAAACCATCCTGTAGTTTCATCCCAAAATTGAGCCTGTATTTTTCCTTTCAAAATTTCAGCCTGGTTTTTAAATGTTGACTCATTGACCTGATCTTCCAAAACAGAAGCTATTTCAGATAAAAATATTTTTTCGGCATATAAAAAGGAGTTCAAATCGACACTTTCCTGATCTAAAGAAAAGGCATATTTACGGTTTTGCAATAAAACACTACTGTCAAACCGAACTGCATTATCCATACCGCTTTCCCATTTTGCAGCAATTAAAGTCCCGTCAGTAGAACCAAATTCGCACAGCCCGTCGTGGTCATGATCTCTTTCTCTGAACCACCATTCATGGTATTTTTTTAATTTAGGATAAAGTGCTTTCAGGAAATCTTTGTCGTTTGTTTTTTTATAAACTTTTAGAACTACCCAGGCAGCCAGTGGCGATTTGGTATTCCTGTAATTGTTAGGTTCGATTAGCGTATCGCGATAAACACAATCAGGAATAAATCCGTTCGGTTCCTGATAATCAAACATAGCGCGTATTTGGTTTTTTGCCACTTCCGGATCGTAATGGACCACAGCGGCAGCCTGTTTCCAGCTGTCCCAGGCCCAAAAGCCGTTGAACCATTCGTAATGATAACTGGGGAATAAACCATTATGCTTTAAACCTTCAGCCGCAATTCTCGTATTGTTTTGTAATGTAAGGGCAAGTTTTGCTAATAAATTAGAATACAGAATATCTGCATAAATAGTTTTTTTATGGGAGATCAAATGGGTTAATTGTAGTTCTTTTTCCTGTTTAGTCGTTTCTAAAGCAAGATCAAAATTACTTTTTCTAATCTTTTGTTGTTCTTCTTTCCAGGAATATTGGGGAAAAATAAAGGTTTGCGCAATCAGGATTTCTTTTATTTGCTTTGGTTTTAAAACAAAGGAATGAAGTGTTGTGGTATAGCCAGTAGAAGTAACTTTTGAATTGACTTCAGTTCCAAAAAATTGCAGATGTCCCACTGCATTTCCTTTCTTTGACGTTACTGTTATTTCCTTTTTTTTTGCGTGAAGCTGAATCGTTTTTAAATACTTTTCCCCCGAAAAGTAACCGTTTAGCTTTATACTTTGATTTGAAATGTTGGTAATACTGGTCTTTTGTAAAGCTGTGTGTCCTGATAGAAAAAAAAGTTGCTGCCTGATGATGAGGTTTTTGGTTTTGAATTCCTGTTCCAGATGACTATTATAACTTGTTTGGCGTACCAAAGAAACTTTCCAGTCGATTTCGTTTTGTCCTGGGTTTTCTTTCAGATGAAAAGAAGTAAAAGCAGGGCTAAGCCAGACTCCATTTTGTTCCGTTAAAAGTAATGGTCCTGAAAAACCTGCCTCTGTTTTGTTTGCATTTAAGAAACCGTACGCAAACCAGGAGCCTTTGTCCGAAAAAGCTAAAGATGTTCTGTCAGTTGCCGAAGCTGGATATCCGCTATAACTAAGACTGTTTTTGCTGTTTTCTAAATTCGGAAACTTTGTTTGTGCAAAGCCAAGCTGTATGGTGGTAGAAAGAAAAATAGCGTAAATAAAGTTTTGCATAATAAGTAAATAAGGACCTGTTTTTAGGGCTGTGATGAGGTTTTTGAGATTGTTTTTTATAGTTTTTGATTAAAATTAAGTGAATATTTCGGGATAGTGATATTTTAACTTAAAGTAGATAAAATAGGATAATTTGCAGGTAATATAGTATCGGATTCAGGTTTACAGAGCCTGTATTTTTAAGAAATCAATTAAACCCTGAAAGATGAAAAAAATACAAAGCTTACTTTTGTTAGTGTGCATCATCCTGATTCCGCATTTTGGTCCGGCGCAGACAACATCAGATTTACTTCAAAAACTCACCATATTATTTCCAAAAGCAGAAATTACCCGTATAGAAAATTTAGCGGGATATTCGGAATCGTATCAATTGATTTTAGAGGAGCCATTAGATCATAACAATCCTCCAAAAGGAACATTTAAACATTACGTTTATCTTTCTCATCTGGATTTTAATAAACCAACGGTCATTGAAACCCATGGTTATCAAACAGTGAATATTAAAAGTGAAGTAAGTACGTTACTGAACGCCAACCAAATTGCGGTTGAATATCGCTTTTACGGAAAATCACGTCCGGAGCCGCTTCCATGGGAATATTTAACGAATGATCAGGCCATTGCAGATTACCATGATCTTGTAATGAAGTTAAAACAGATTTATTCCGGCAAATGGATTTCGACCGGAATAAGTAAAGGCGGTGAAACAGCTCTTATATATAAGTCAAAATATCCGGACGATGTAGCTGTAGTGATGCCTTAAAAATGGTTCTTCCAACCGGGAGTCACTCAACAAGAGTTAAAGATTTTCCGGAAAAAGATAAGGCACTTATTATGGAAACACTGGGAAGATGGCTGGAAATAAAAGGATTTACCAGAAAGGATTAAAAGAAAAATTAAAAGATATTTTAGCGAAATCTAAAGTATTCTCTGTGTCTTCAAATAATTCATTGCAAATTTACCTTCGTTAAATAATAAATCCAAAACGCTTAAATTATTGATAAATCCGTGTTTGTCATCAAAAACCTGAGTGTATTTTTCAAATGTGTTCAAAATCTTTCTTTTTTAAAACGCTGAAATTGATGATTTTTAATTAGTTATGTCAAGCACTAATTTCATACTTGTATGCTCTATAGTAATACCAAAAAACATAAAAGTTTTAAAGTTATTTAATTTATACGTCTCTTTCTTTTAGTTACTTCTCTTTCATTGTTCTTAAGTATTTGATTTTGGGACTTTATTATTTTTTTTTAAGAATTATCTTCTTTTTTATAAAAAATAAATATAATCTTACTATATTAGCTAAAATTAACAGTGTTATTACGTTATTAAAATCATATTAGGGATATGGAACTTTTTAAATTTCAAAAAAATATAGCTGAAGTAATATACCTTTTTTTAATATTCTTTCTGTGTTATACGGCTTCGAATAAGTTGTTTAAGATTGATTCGTTTAAAACTAATTTAATTAAAACAACATTGTTTAGTAAGGAGTTTGCAGATGTTTTTTCTATTCTGATAATTATTCTTGAAATCGTATTAGTATTAGTTCTGTTTTTTTTTAAAATTAAAGGACTTTTATTATGTAGTGTAACCATGTTAATCTTTACGCTATATATATCTTTTTTAAGATTTAAAGGTTTGTATGAAGTTTGTGGGTGTGGAGGAGTTTTAAATGGTTTAGAGTATAAATATCATTTTCTGATAAATGTTGGATTGGTATTAGGGGCATTATTTTCTTTTTTTACTTTTAATGCTTTTGATAATGAAAAATAAGTTTTTAATTGGTATTGTTACTTTTTTTGTTGCTATTGGTTTTTGTATATTTTTTTTTAATGTTACTGATTCTGTTACTAAAAAAAAGTATTATTTCAACAGGAAATTTTCTAACGATAGTGTTTTGAGATTTCAAAAAAAAAATAATAAATTAAACGAAGGGGAATACGTTATGTATGTAAAGTCCGATAGTTGTTTAATTGAAAGAGATAAGAAGCAAATAGATGAATCAAATGTGCAATATAAATTTTATTTTTTTGATTTTGATTTTAGCCATAATAAGATAAAGGAAGCGATTCTTCCAACTTCCTCTTACTTGTTATTTTATACCTCTAATAAGATGTTTTATTCTATAAAATTCAACTTGTTTACTTATGATTTTAAAATAAAGAATTCTAGGGAAATTAATATTAATTTTTTTAAAGTTTTTAATATTAAACCGCTGTCTAATTCAAAGACTAAATTTTTGTGTTTAGGAGAGTATCTAATTGATAATAAATATGTAACAGGTTTTTATATTGTTGATATTAATTCTCAAAATGTTAATCTTGTTAAGGAAATACAGTTTAGTGAAAAAAGTATGATATTAGAAAATTTTTTGATCTATTCGGGAGATTTTTCAAGCAGTTTTGAAGGTGATGATATTGCTTATTTCTGTGATAAATTTTCTAAGATTTATTTCTTTGATAATACAGGAACGTATCTCAAGGAACTTAATACAAAAGAAAATGTTCCATTACCCAAAATATTGACAAATGATAAAGGAGATAATTTTTATAGTAGAGGAGATACTTGGTCTACAAATAAAGCGGTGTACTTAAATAAAAAAAAGGTATTTGTTTTTTCAGGTAGATCTGAATTTGAAACAAATATTGTAATTGACGAGTACTCGTATGAAACTTTAAAATATGATAAAAGTTATCTGGTAAATTATAATAACTATGATTCAAAAAGTATAGGAAATGTTCGTATAGACAAAGATAATTTGATTATTGCTTTTAATTCAGATTATGCATCCTTTAAATTTTTAAAATAAAAATAATTATTTAATTAACTTAATTTATTTAAACATGAAAAACTATTTAAAATTTGTTGTTGTCGTTTTTGGGGTTACTATTGCTCTTTTTAGTTCTATATCTTCACAAGCACAAAAAGACCAGGGTAAACTGCCAGGAAGCTGTAGTAGGACAATGGATGTTTGTGGTACTACGTCGGGAGGTAATGTGATTGATGGGGTATATAGTAAGTAAGTTTTTATTTTAAAACTTAATATTGTAGCTAGACATTAAAATATTTCAGTTGTTAATTTTTAAAGTATTTATTATGAAAAATTATTTAAAATTTGTTATTGTTGTTTTTGCGGTAACTGTAGCTCTTTTTGGTTCTATTGGCGTTGAAGCCAAAGGGAAAAGCGCCGGCTCCTGTGATGATAAACCTAAAAGTTGTGGTACAACATCTAGTGGTGATCCAATTGTAGGGGAGTATAGTTAATATTAACTTGTTGATTATTTTTTTTAGCTAGTGATTTTTTTAATAATTGTATCGAGAATAATAAAAATTACGACAATTAGGTTTGATACTTTTTTTGTTTTATTATTCAAAGAATGTTTAAATTATAGTTTTACTAATTATTCTAAAAAAGATTAATTATACATTAATTGTAAATGTTTCCTGGATTTTTTCAGGAAACATTTTTATTAAATTTATAAAACTACTTCATGAACTTAAAATTTTCTATTGTATTTTTCTTTGTAGTTATAAATTGCTTTTCTCAAAACGGTGTAGAAGTTTATGGGAAAATTTCATATGATGATTCGGTTTTAATCGATGTTCTTGTCGAATTAAAAAGTAGTACAATTTCGAAATTCGCAGTTAGTGATAAACGAGGAGTGTATAGATTTTCTAATATAAATACTAAAGATAATGATACTCTGTTTTTGATAGTAAGTAAGCCGGGCTATAAAACTTATTATCATAGAATTCCACATCTAAGATTAGAGAATAACATTTATCTTGAGAAAGAAGAAGCAAAAGAACTTAACGAAGTTATAATTAAATCTGAAAAAAAAATAGTCAATACAGCTCGCAAATCTACATACAAAATCAATTCAAAAGATTTTTTAAAAAATGCTAAAGCCGGAGAGGTTTTAAGTACTGTGCCAAATGTTTATTTTAATAGATTCGATGAGAAGGTGATTGTTGATGGAGTCCTTAATGCTAGAATTTTTATTGATGGAATAGAGGCAATGTCCAATGAACTTGAAAATATTGATGCAATTGATATTGAAAAAATTGAAGTGATTTCAAATCCATCGTCAACTCTTTATGGTTCTGAGTTTTTTGGGGCTATAATTAATATTATAACTAAAAAAACAACTGAAGAATTTATTAAGGGAAGCCTTGGTGCTACTGTTGGAACTAATAATGATTATTGGTCTATAAATCCTGCTCTTACTTATAAAAAGGGAAGATTTGCTCTAAGATCCAATTTTAGATTTTTGAATAATGATCAGATTGTTGATTTTAATTCTGTTAGAAATGATGAGGAAGGCGTTTTTTATCAGAGTAATGTAAAAAAAACAAAAAGTAATCAAGAAAATTTTAATACGCGTGTGGGTGTAAAACTGTCTGAGAAATCAAATATTACCTTTACGAATGGATTCTCTGGTTATAAGTTTAAAGGTATTGCCAGAGGTTTTTCAATGTTAAATGATGAAAATGCTGAACTTTTTACTAAAAAGGGCAAAGAAGCAAATAGTCAAATGAATTTAGGCTCAGTTTTTAGTCATTCATTAAAAAAAAACACGACTTTTTTTGTAAAAGGAGCCTATTCAATCTATAAAAAAGTTGATACTAATGTGTTTGATTACGAATATCAGGGATTAAAATATTATGATATTCAATCTAAAAACAAGGAGTTTTCAGCGGAGTTAGATTTAGAATCAGAAAACATCGTTTTTGTAGGTAAAAATATGAGTTTGTATGCTGATTTAAAATTTATTAATAGAAATTATAGTTTTTTTGATAGTACATATTATCTCAATCAAAAAGTTGTGGATGCTTCAGTAGAATTAGATACCGATTGGTCGAGTAAGATTTCTACGGAAATAGCTTTGACATTTGAAAATACCAGTAACGGTAATGTGACATTAAATCAGAACTATAATTTATTGTTGCCTACGTTTAATGGAATATATCATTTTGAGAATAAACTTGATCTTAAACTTAGCTATTCCAGAAAAGTTTTGCGCCCTGATGCTAGTGATTTAAATAGTAATATAGTAGTTATATATCCAGGACTTGCCAAGCAAGGAAATGAAGATTTAGATCCGCAATTGAGAGATTATTATTCATTAACTTTTATTAAGTCAATTAAATCAGATAATCTCTCATTAAAATTTTACAATGAATCTATTAATAATGCAATAACAGAGGTTTATAGAAAAGATGGGGAATTGTTGATTCAAACACTTGATAATGCAGCTTCATATAATTCGTTAGGTTTTAATGCTGGGGTAAAAACAAAATTATTTAAGAAAGTTATAACTAGCATTAATTCTGGATTTGACTATAATGTATACAGGGATAATAGTGAGAAAGCGGTAATTGAAAAAAATAGTGGTTATACTTTTAGGGGCAATATTAATTTAAGTGCTAAATTTTTTAAAGATAATATTTCAGTTTCATTCTCAGGCAGACAAGACGGTCCTAATTATTCACTTTTGTCAAAGAGAATAACAAAACCTTATCTGGATTTTAACATAAATACTAATGTGTTAAAGGATAAAATAGGTATCAGTTTATACGCTAGGAACTTACTAGGAAAGTCAGCTAGTGGATTTACGGATATAAGTAGTTATGGTAATTTTTATCAAAAAGTTGAAACCACAAATAATTCCAGAAATTTGTTACTGATTTTAACTTATAATTTTGGTAAAAAATTTAATGATAAAATAGATTCTCAGGATATCAATAATAATGATGTGAGACGCTAATTTTTATATTCTCTGTGTCTTCAAATAATCCATTGCAAATTTACCTTCGTTAAATAGTAAATCCAAAACGCTTAAATTATTGATAAATCCGTGTTTGTCATCAAAAACCTGAGTGTATTTTTCAAACGAATTGGTGTCTTTTTTTCCGTTTGCTAAAATTCTGAAATCAGAAATGTTTTCTGCTTCCATAAAATATTCAGTGGTTTTGCTGTATTCCAGTTTCATTCGCAAACACCTTGTTAAGATATCTAAAACTTCTAAGTTTAGATCCATCAGGAAAGTATGTTGTTTTTCGAAAACAGGACGAATATCATCTTCAAAAAACTCAAAAAAAGGCGAACTTCTGTATCCGGCTTCTAAGGATTTAAAGTGCTGTTTTTGCCAGTCAAATTCATTCTCAATTAGCACATCTTTTGTCTTTTGATGAACTGTTTTGGAGTGTTTGACAGGAATATTCAATAACTGAATTCCGTTTGGACTATAGATATAGGTACGGTTTCTATTGGTCTGTTTCTGAAAATTATCTTCCATTTCAAAAGTTATATTTTCAGATTGAGCCATAACTGCAAAGTGACTAATCGACGGAAAATAGGTAGGAAGTAATAAGGAATTCATTTTGTAAAGTTTTACGTTAAAAGTTCAGGTTTCAGGTTTCACGCTCGTAAAGAACCTGAAACCTGAAACCTGAAACAAAAATAACTATTTTTTTTATGCTTTATTTTCTTTTCTTTTTCTCCAGAAATATTCGCCAATAAAATAAGCGGCAAGAATAAATAAGAAATATTTAAAGTAGGATTGTGGTTGTCCTTCTCCGTCAACAGTCGTGAAAACTCTGTCCCAACGAACTTTATTGATTCCTTTTCCATTGGTATCCCAGCTCATCCAGATGAAAACCGGTTTTCCTACAATATGGTTTTCCGGTACGTAACCCCAATAACGGCTATCTTCAGAATTGTGACGGTTGTCTCCCATCATCCAGTAATAGTTTTGTTTGAAGGTATAAGTGTTGGCTTCTTTACCGTTTATGATAAATTTAGAACCTTTTAGTTCTAAAGTATTTCCTTCATAATTGGTGATGATTTCTTTATAAAAGGGTAAAGATTCATTCGTAAGCGCTACTGTTTTTCCGGCTTCAGGTATATAAATCGGACCAAAATTATCCTGATTCCATTTGTTGATATGAGGGAAAATTGCATTGTCGTTTCCTTTGTCAATTTCTCTTTTTACAGCAGTAATTCCAGGCGTGTTTTTTAGACGCTCTGCGCTTGCTTCTGTTAATGCCCTAAAGTAAATAGTGTCTCTTTTGTCCGGGTTTTTAAGATATGCACCGTCAGTAATATCTAATTCTCTCATTAAAGATTCGATGTCCAAAGGTGTTTTTCCGTCTAACGCTACTGAATACGAATATTGAGGTTTTGCTCTTTCCGGCAGTACTAATTTCTTTCCGTTAATGAAAACGAATCCGTCTCTAATGGATAGGCTGTCGCCAGGAATACCAACACATCTTTTTACGTAATTTGATTTTTTGTCGATAGGCTTTATGACGCCGGGTCTTCCTTTTGGCTCATAAAAATAATGAACCGTATCTACAGGCCAGTTGAAAACAACGATATCGGATCTTTTTATTTTTTCTAAAGCAGGCAGTCTTAAATATGGTAGTTGTGGCCAGCTTAAATACGATTTTCTTTTTAAAAATGGTATCGTATCATGTACCATTGGTAATGCTACTGTAGTCATCGGAACTCTTGGGCCGTAATTTACTTTACTAACAAATAAAAAGTCTCCAATTAACAGCGATTTTTCTAATGAAGAAGTTGGAATCGTATAAGGTTGTACAACATAAGTATGTACTAATGTCGCTACGATAATAGCAAAAAGTAATGAACTTATGGTGTCAGCAGTTTTGTTTTGTGGCGTTAAACTTCTATTGGCATTATACTCTAATTTTTGTGTATAATTGATATAATAGATGTAAAATCCAAAAGTAAAAATACCAAGTAAAGTATCTAAAGTCGATTTTTTGCCAAATGTTCTTAAAGTTTCTACCCAAACAACCGGAAACATAATTAAATTAATAATCGGAATAAAAAGTAATATAGTCCACCAGGTTGGCCGGCCAATTATTTTCATTAAAACTATTGCATTATAAACCGGAATTGCAGCTTCCCAGGTTTTTCTTCCGGCTGTCTGATACAATTTCCAGGTTCCCAGAAAGTGAATTACCTGTACCGCTAAGAAAAATACAAACCAAAGATATAGTGTCATAATATTTTGTTTAAAGTTTGACGTTTAAGGCTTTTTTTGTTCTGACCTTAAAGTTTCAATCTGTTTATTTTAAGTTTAAAACATCCTTCATGCTGTAAATACCTGTTTTTCCAGCCAGCCATTCAGCAGCAATAACAGCTCCAAGCGCGAAACCTTCGCGGTTGTGGGCGGTATGTTTTAATTCGATGCTGTCTACAACAGAGTCGTAAGTTACGGTGTGTGTACCCGGAACATCTCCAATTCTTTTTGCTTCAATATGAATTTCGTTTGTTTTGGCCTGATCTAAAGTCCAATTGGCGTAATTGCTGTTTTCAATAACTCCTTTTGCTAATGAAATAGCTGTTCCGCTTGGGGCATCTAATTTTTGGGTATGATGAATTTCTTCCATTGTCACTTTGTACGAATCAAATTGTGACATGATTTTGGCCAAATATTCGTTTAGCTCAAAGAAAATATTAACGCCTAAGCTAAAGTTTGAACTTGATATAAAGCCACCTTGTTTTTCATTGCAAAGTGTTACCATTTCATCAAAATGTTCTAACCATCCTGTTGTTCCGGATACTACAGGAACATTATTGTTAAAACAACTCGAAATGTTGCTTACTGCTGCGGTTGGAACACTAAAGTCTATTGCAACATCAGCTGTTGAAAGTCCGTCGTAAGTATTGAATTCGTCTTTCTTTAAAACAATTTCATGTCCTCTTTCTAAAGCAATTCGTTCAATTACTTTACCCATTTTTCCGTATCCTAAAAGCGCAATTTTCATTATTATATGTATTTGAGAATTTTAAATAGCAATAAAACTATTTAAAAACGATAGTTAAAGGTTAGTCCAACGTTTGGTTTAAATGTTACATCAGCGGGATAGACTTCCGGACGCATTGATAATCTTTCGCTTACGTTAAATTGAATTAAAGCAGCATCAACATTGGCATCGATAATGTTTAAAACGTAAAAGCCTACGATAAAAAAAGCGGATAAGTCCCTGTTTCGCTGGTAGAATTTCTGACCTGCAATAAGTCTGCTTTCATCTAAAAACTTATAGTTGTCATCGTTATAGCCTTCAAGTCTTCGTTTGTAGGCATCACGATAATCGTGGTATTTTTTATTGTTATCGATATAAAAGTATAAACTTGTACCAATTGCTCCGTAAACTAACGGAATTTTCCAGTATTTTTTATTATATGCCTGGCCTAAACCGGGCAGAATGGCAGAGTAAAATGCCGCTTTTGCAGGTGTAAGCGGATCTATTTCTTCTATTTTGCTAGTGTCTTTAACAACCAAAACCGTGTCTTTTTTTACCTGGGCAAAAAGAGAAACGGTTCCTATGAGAAAGAACAATAGGCTTATGGGGACAATCTTATTCACTATCCGTTTATTAATTTTATAATTCTGTTAAAATCAGCTTCAGAATTAAAAGGAATTGTAATTTTTCCTTTTCCGTTATTGGCGACTTTTATATCAACTTTCGAACCAAAATAATCATTGAAAGTGTTTTTTTGAGTTTCTCTAACCATAAACGAAGAGTCGGTTTTTATTTTTTCTTCTCCTTCGGCTTTTGGTTTTAAGCTTTCGTGATAATTTTTTACTAAAGTTTCAGTCTCACGAACCGATAAGTTTTGACTAACTATTTTTTGGTAAATATCTGTTTGAACGTCTAAGTCCTCAATGTTGATAATAGCTCTGCCGTGGCCCATACTAATAAAACCATCACGAATACCCGTTTGGATAATCGGGTCCAGTTTTAAAAGACGTAAATAATTGGCAATGGTAGAACGTTTTTTTCCAACGCGTTCACTCATTTGCTCTTGTGTTAATTGAATTTCGTCAATTAAACGCTGGTATGAAAGTGCGATCTCGATTGGGTCTAAGTCATGACGCTGGATGTTCTCTACCAAAGCCATTACCAATGATTCATTATCATTAGCAATACGAATGTAGGCAGGGACATGTGTTAAGCCCACTAAAGTTGAAGCACGCAAACGGCGTTCCCCTGAAATTAACTGGTATTTATTGAAGTCTAATTTTCGAACAGTAATAGGTTGAATTACACCAAGTTCTTTAATAGAGGTGGCTAATTCGCGTAACGATTCTTCATTAAAATTGCTTCTAGGCTGAAACGGATTTATTTCTATAGCACTTATTTCAAGCTCAATAATATTTCCAACAACTTTGTCAGCATTTTTGTCTTCTACTGATGTAATGTCGTTTTCGGGATCTTTTAATAATGCTGATAATCCTCTTCCTAAGGCTTGTTTTTTAATTGCTTTTGTCATAAAAACTATTTGCTGTTTTTCTTTATAATTTCTTGCGCTAAATGAATGTAATTAACGGCTCCTTTGCTTGTTGCGTCATAATTAATGATACTTTCACCAAAACTAGGGGCTTCGCTTAATTTTACATTTCGCTGAATAACGGTATCAAAAACCATATCGTTAAAGTGTTTTTGAACCTCTTCGACAACCTGATTGGATAAACGTAATCTCGAATCGTACATGGTTAGTAATAATCCTTCGATATCAAGATCAGGGTTGTGTATTTTTTGAATACTTTTTATGGTGTTCAGTAATTTTCCTAATCCTTCAAGTGCAAAATACTCGCATTGAATAGGAATTACTACTGAGTCAGCTGCTGTTAAAGCATTCAGGGTTAATAAGCCAAGAGAAGGAGCACAGTCGATAATGATGAAATCATACTCGTCTTTTACACTCTCTAATGCTTTTTTAAGCATATATTCTCTGTTTTCTTTATCAACCAATTCGATTTCGATGGCAACAAGATCAATGTGAGCAGGGATCACATCAACATTTGGAGCTGAACATTTTACAATGGTTTGTTTTGGTGTATGGCTATGTTCAAGTATTTGGTAGGTACCAATCTCAACAGATTCTACATCAATCCCAAGGCCAGATGTGGCATTTGCTTGAGGATCAGCATCAATCAATAATACTTTTTTTTCTAAAACACCCAATGAGGCCGCAAGATTTACCGATGTAGTAGTCTTTCCAACGCCTCCTTTTTGATTAGCAATCGCAATGATTTTGCCCATTTATTTTCTGAATTTTGAACCGTAAAAATACAATTATTTATGGTTTCTGAAAATCTATTTTGTTAACATTTAAGAAACTTCGGTTAATCGTTGTATGGTGCGTGTTTTTTAGGATTATATTTTTATTATCGGCAAAAATAGTAGGGAAATTTCGTTCTATTTTGTTTTCATTTTTACAGTAAAAAGAACAAATCTGCAGTTTGATCAGAAAAAAGTGTTTAAATCCTGAGTCGGCCTTTTGTTTTAATTCTTTCTATTTAAATCTTTTACTCTGATCTAAAAATGTGTTTTTGAGTTGTACTCAGGTTGTAAAATGTTAGAGTAGTTTTTTTAGATTTTACAAAAAAAAAGAAGGTTCAAAAAGCTTCTTAAATTTATATGTTTTACAAAGGTTATTTTTTGTTTAATACATTCTAAATACTCGTTTTTATCTTTTTCAGCTTGCAGTAAATGCTCGTAAAGCTTTTTAATTTCTTTGTCGGCTAAATTATCAAGGATTGAATTGTTAAAGTAGCTCATTTTGAATTTCGTCAGCTGGTTCCTTATGATAAATGATATAACCTGAATAAAAAAACATTGCCTATGCTTTTAACCATTGGAGTACAATATAGTATGGTAATTGGTATCCCCACGGTTGAAATCGCGGGCTATATTTGAAATGAGATTAAAACCAATGGGTTTAATTGCCGGATCTATTCAAAAAATAAAGACGTATTTACTTAAAGGGCAAAAAAAAAGTCTTTTCAAATAAATGAAAAGACTTTTGTCGGGGTGGCAGGATTCGAACCTGCGGCCTCCTGCTCCCAAAGCAGGCGCGATAACCGGGCTACGCTACACCCCGTAAGCGGATGCAAATATAGTAATAAATTCTATTTACAAAAGAAAAATCTCAAAATAAATAAAACTTATTTTGAGATAGTTATTTAGGATTTGTTTTGAGTGCAATTTTTTATAATAAAGTTTACCTTTGCGACTCTTAAAACTATATACATTATGTCAGATACAATCGAAAAAATTAAATGCCTAATTATTGGTTCTGGTCCAGCAGGTTATACTGCGGCTATTTATGCTGCCAGAGCAAACATGAATCCGGTTTTATATCAGGGAATGCAGCCAGGCGGACAATTGACTACAACTAATGAAGTAGAAAATTTTCCTGGTTATGTTGATGGTGTAACAGGACCGGAAATGATGATTCAGCTGCAAGAACAAGCAAAACGTTTTGGAGCAGATATTCGTGATGGTTGGGCAACAAAAGTTGATTTTTCAGGAGATATTCATAAAGTTTGGATTAACGATAGCATCGAATTGCACTGTGAAACAGTTATTATTTCTACAGGAGCATCTGCTAAATATTTAGGATTACCGTCAGAACAACATTATTTGCAAATGGGTGGAGGAGTTTCTGCTTGTGCTGTTTGTGATGGTTTTTTCTACCGTAATCAGGAAGTTGTAATTGTGGGAGCAGGAGATTCTGCTTGCGAGGAGGCACATTACTTATCTAAACTTTGTAAAAAAGTAACGATGTTGGTGAGAAGCGAAAAATTCAGGGCTTCTAAAATCATGGAAGAACGCGTTCGCAAAACCGAAAATATTGAAATCTTAATGAACCACGATACTGTTGAAGTATTAGGAGATGGAAATGTGGTACATGCCATAAAAGCATTGAATAAAACCACTGCTGAAGTTGTTGAAATTCCTGCAACAGGATTTTTCGTAGCCATTGGCCACAAACCCAATACCGATATTTTTGCAGATTATATTACACTTGATGAAACAGGTTATATCGTAAATACTCCGGGAACTTCTAATACAAATGTAGCAGGTGTCTTTGTAGCGGGAGATGCTGCAGATCATGTGTACCGTCAGGCAATTACTGCTGCCGGAACCGGGTGTATGGCTGCATTGGATGCGGAGCGTTATTTAGCTTCGAAAGAATAAAATAAAGTTTCAGGTTGTTGGAACGTTGTGCTTAAGACAACCACACATAAAAAAAAATCCATTTGTATTTACAAATGGATTTTTTTTATGTGCTGAAACCTGAAACCTGAAACCTGAAACCTGAAACCTGAAACCTGAAACCTGAAACCTGAAACCTGAAACCTGAAACCTGAAACCTGAAACCTGAAACCTGAAACCTGAAACCTGAAACCTGAAACC